>NZ_JANHZQ010000008.1:0-135365 GCF_041414725.1 Alteromonas sp. DY56-G5
GGCTCATGGGCGGTAATGGCTGTGATTTACTATGCAGCTATGATCTCACATTCAGGACTTATTCGCATCTTCCCTAGATGGTGCCTGCGGCTTCTATGCCATTGTTAACGCAATCCACGCACTTGAGCCCAGCCTTGATAAGCCTGAACTTTTTAGTCAAGTATTGGCCGCATTCCTAAGAGATGGCGACTATATGAGTTACTTTAATGGTACAAAACGGGGAACCATAAAGAATACGCTAAGCCGAGTACTGAGCTACCTTAATTCCCATTTCGATATGTACCACGATAAAACTCAAGAACTCTATGAATTTGAATTTTCTATTCCATATTGGTTGAACGACACGTCACGCAATAGGAAACAAGTACTTAAGCAGATAGCTCAAGCGGATAATGCAAAAAACTGTGTTTGCATTGTAGGCTACGACCATCAGACGGGAGGCCATTGGTCAGTTGTTATGAAGGTTTCTGACAAAGGCTTACATATGCTCGATTCCAATTACGAAAAAAGTATCATCCCACTCGATGAAATTGCTATCGATGGTTCTAAAAAGCCACGCCCATCAAAACCATATAGATTTACGTCAGAAGATATATTTGTAATCAGAAAAAAATGGCTTGGTGAGCTTACAGCTTTATAGAACAGCCGCATTCAAAATCCAACTCAACCACCAACTCAATTGACATACCTTTGTGTGACTGCCAGCTTAAATGTCTCAGCCCACTTATCGGTGAATATGAAATTTCACACCGCGACACCAAACACAACAAAAAACTCATATTGAATGCATATATGTTTTTAATATTGCTTTATTGGTGTATACTCACCTACGTAAACTTCGTTAAACAAATACGTGGAATAAAGGAGTCTAATTACGTGGCAATAACCGCAAAAATGACTATCGAAGTCACTGGCGATGCTGATGAGGTCGCCCTCTTTTATCAGAAAGTTTTTAACACATCGGCCTTACCAGCGGAGAACTCTGGATCGCAAGCTACTTCAGTAAGTCTCAATATTGATGACGATAAGAAAAAGCAAAAAATCGTAAACGCGATGAAACAATTTAATCAGCATGGAATTTTGCTAATTGTCGCTGTACTGAGCACGGCGAAAGAGTACGCTCAACGTGAGGATGTGTATTCCTTTGCAAGCTTTTCAGATATCAAACACTGGTATGAGGAAAAGAAACTCAAAATCAACGAACGTCAAATATCCAATCGAGTTGGCGCACTCAATAAGCAAACAAGCAAGTTAGAGATTGCTCCGATGGCCACTATTTTCAAAGATAGCTTTGAAACTATTGTACGTGTTCCACTATGGGTAGATGAGGTTATTAATGCCTATGCTAATGAAATAAATGCAGATGAAGATGTACCCGAGAAGTTCGAAGCTTACACAGAAAGTACTTGGCACCAATTTTTATGCGAGATCTACGATGTTAAGTTAGTTACCGACGAACTCACCGTTGATGAAAATGGCGACGTGGGGTTGGATGCATTAAGAAATTTCGTTAGCGCTGAAGATTAATTAAGTTGGAGACAACCATGTCAGATTATCCGAATCTAAACAAAGAACTTTTACAGTGTATCGTCGCAGAAGAATCTATATTGCATAACTTTTTTACAACGCTATCAGAGCAATACCAAACGAATCGCTCTGAAATCACGCTAAAAAATATTGCCAAATACATGAATGCCAGAGGACTTTACAATGAGCCCACTAACCGCTCACTTTGGAAAGCGCTTGGCAAACTAGAAGGATGCAACTGCGGTAAACGCATTAAAGGCTCGCGGAGCAATGTAGCAAGATTTAAGTTTTTTTACGACATGCTGGATTTAGCTGAGATAGCACTTTACCCCGACAACCAAAGCCACGAAGATTCGTATCGTGACGTGCAAACCGAAACATCACCAGAGCCGACTGTAGAAACCGACGATGTGCATGACAACGACTGGTACAGTCATTCTCTCCTTTTAAGGCGTCACTATGACTTCAATATCGAGTTACCGTTTAAATTTACCGAATCGCAAGCAAGAAGACTCTCTGACTTAATAAACTCTGCGGTTATGTCTGAAGACGATGAACCAGATGAATTGAGCGCAGACGAAATTGATTTAACGTTTTATTTAGACGCGCAAACACCCATTGACATTGCATTGCCCGCAGATTTGACTCAATCTGAATCATCCAGGTTATCAAGCTTTTGCCATAGTTTGGCCCGCGTTAGCGACTTTGACGGCTTTTAAAAATAGACAGTAAAGAACCAACTAGCTGTAATTAAACGCCGCGTGTGTCGGCTAATCGAACTTTGATTTTAAGTAAGCAGGTAATGTGATGAAAAGAGTGTTTTGGGTTAACGTAAACAGCAGCTACAAGGAAGTCGTAGACGGAAGTTTTTTATGGGCACCAAAACTCGGTGTGCGTAAAGATGGGGTTAATTTTAAAAGACCAGGATGGGAGCAGCTTAAAAAAGTCTCTCCTGGCGATATTGTCTTTATGCATCGTAAACAGCACATTGTGGGCGTAGCAACTGCGGCATCTGCAATGTATGACAGTGAAATCCCAGGAACGCGTAAACCAACCAACCCTGATTATTTGGGCAACAAGATTGATATATCTATTCGTTTATTGCAGACGCCTGTAAGCACGGAAGAGTTTAAAGACAACTTTATCCTCAATTACAATAAACAGTGTACCCCACTGTTATTTAACAAAGAAAATAACGTCACACAGTCATACCTGTATGAGATACCCTTTGCTGCTGCTTTTTATCTTAGTGACGCGCTTGGCTCACAGTTCCCAGCGTCCATCTTATCCGCTCTTAAAAATGATGATTGAGCCTTTCCCATCAATCAACGTTTAGAAGTTAAACCTTGGTTTGTAATATCGTGGATAAATCAAAAATCTTTTCAGCATGCGACAATTTTTGTCGCATGTTATATTTATGCTATGGTGAAGTCTAAGTCACATGAGCCAGTTCCCCCCCAATGAGTGCATTTCAACGCAAGCTCGACATTCTTCAATTTGTGCCTTCTGCACCTAGAAAGGTATCTAGCCGACAAATTTTTGAAAATTTACAAAACTGCGGTCATCACAATATCGATATGCGCACGGTGCAGCGGGACTTAGTCAGCCTAGAAAATATTGGGCTATTTGGGTTAGACGTTGATAAGCGTTCGAAACCTTACGGCTGGTTTATAAACGCTAATTTTAAGAAGCTCAATTTAAGCTTGATGGACGGCAATACCGCTCTAGCATTTAAAGTGCTTGAACAATCAGGTGCCACACTACCAAATTCTACACTTAAAGAAATGCAGCCTTACTTTGCAAAAGCGAGCCAGGTCTTAGAGCAAGATAGTGATTCTTTACTTACAAACTGGCTAAGATCGGTGGCGGATTCGCAAGTTTCCCAGCCGCTCATCCCCCCAGAAATAGATGCTGCTTCGTTTGAACGATTAAAAAGTGCAATCTTTTTTAAAAAACAAATCTCTGCCGATATTAAGCGTATTTTTAGTGGCGGCAACGAAATGGTTTGGAAGCACTACGACAGAGTTAACCCTATGGGACTGGTTAAACAAGATGGCAGGCAACTCTTTGTGTGCACTTTTGGATCGCTACACACAAGGCGGTACGCGTTGCCGTTACAGTTTATTAGAAACGTTACCGTAACAGATGAAGACTGCCAACAAGAGTTCGGTGAACAGGAAAATATTCAAACCTTGTCAGCTAATAACAAAGAAGACATTCAGCTTGAGCTATTGGTTAAAAATAACTCTTTATTTTTACTTCACGGCTACAGACTGAGTAACGACCAAGTCATTACGCAATCTATTCAGGCAGATAAATCTCTGCTGACAGCGACTGTTAAAGACACTAATAAATTACGAGCATTTCTGAGAGGCTTGGGCGACAACATAGAGGTCATCGCCCCTCAAAAACTGAGGCAGTATTTTGTTGAGCTTTCTAACAAGTTATATGTGGCTTATTTAGGAGATGTTGATAATGTTGATTGACTTATGTATCGCCAGTCGCTTCTTCTCTCGTAATAGCAAATAGAGGTTAGTCAATATGACAGTATCAGCGGGTAAAAAAAGCAGTTTGGCTCAAAGCGACTTTGGCTCAGTGACCGATTACGATTCTGAAAAAGGATTTGGTTTTATAGAAGGTCATTTTTCGGGCATCGAGGTATTTTTTCATATTAACACTATTAAAAAAATTGATCCCGAATTGGCAAAAAAGATAGATAGTGGAGCTTATGAGTTAGGGAACGACTTGGACAGTCCCAGCTCTATGTGTTTTTGGTATGAATTTGGAAGAAGTACTAAAGGCCCCCGGGTAGAAAGATTGATAAATACCCGTAGTAAAAGAAATAAGGCGATAACAATCCTACTGGAAGAGGAGTTGAGTAAACCTGTCTATGTACCGCGGCGCTTGATTGATGAGTCAGAAAAGTTCATTGAAAATAGTAAGCTTGAAGAGTTAATTGAACTAAACAAATGTTTAATTAACGAGAAAAATTATACTTATATTGAGAACAGCAGGAACAATATTGAATTGCTTAAAAAAGAACAGATTCGGAGGCTAGAAGCAAGTAAGTTACCGTTTGCGAATTTGAGCGACCTAGACATTGCGTTAAAGATTCAAGAACTAACTGAGAAGATAGAGCTTTTGGATGGCACTGCAGAGAGAAACCGATTAGCTGCTGAAGATGAATTTCGAAGTCTATTAGAAGAGATAAAACCATTTGCGTTTGAGACAAGCAGTGAACTGTCAAAGTATATTGTTGAGAACAGGCTCGGTGAAAAATACAAACACATCACTGGAGTCGCTACCATGGCAAAGGGAGAGGAGACTTGGCGATTCGAAGGTGCGGTGTTAGAACCTTATTATAGGCGGCTATGTAATGCGTTATATTTGAATGATAAAAATAGTGGAGCAAGGATTAAGGAATTTGAACTGTACTCCGAAAGTGCATTTGAAAAGAATAACCATATCTAGTATCGATGAGACGAAATCAAGTTAGTTTATTTGAGACGCCAAGTAAAACAACGACCATGCCAGCTACGTCTATACAAAAGGTTTGTTTATTATTTTTAATGCAACAAAAATCAGGGTATATCCCTGCCCTGCAGCCTAACAAAAGCAGGTATATCCAAGTATGCAGCGTCCTTCTTAGATGAACTAGGCACAGATGCTTGCTTCATGGGTATCACATTTTTCTCTTGTTCGAAGTTTTGAATCGTTGAAGGCACACCAGTGGCGATGACTAACACTTCACCAAAGTGCGGTAATTCTTCAGATAACGTTACGCCTGTAATAATAAGAGTTTGAGGGCCATCTACTAAAGATTGGAGTGTCGCTAGCATTTCTTCATACATGGCTAAACTAGGCTCTTCTCTGCACGTAAGCTGCGCGATAACGCCCTGCGCCCCAATTATGTTTTGCTTGTCTACTAATGGGTTCTCTAGGGCATGTTTTAGTGCTGAGCTTAGTGAACTGTCATCTTCAGCTATACCCACACCTAGCGCAGTATCCCCTTCTAAAGACAGAATGTGACTGAAATCATTAATGTCGACGTTGATATAACCCGTGTTCGTAAGCATTACGATAATGGCTTCGACAATTCTGTGCATTTGAGTGTCACAGTGACGAAATGCAGAGAGAAGCCCTACGGTTTCATCTAGTGCAGAAAGCAATGAATCGTTAGACATAACGAGTGTTGCGTTCGCTTTGCTTCGTATTGTTTCGAGTGCGTTTCTAGCAATGTCGCTTCGCTTGCCTCCTTCGGCTTTGAAAGGAAGCGTAACAAAACACATCACATCGATATCACTCTCTTTGGCTAAATCAATTAGGATTGGCGTTGCACCACTTCCAGTGCCACCTCCCAGGCCAGCGATAATGATAATCAGGTCAGCATCTTTTATTAATGTCGTTAAGGCATCTTTACTCTGAATGGCAGCATTGCTTGCTACATCCGGGTCAGCCCCAGCGCCATAACCCTTTGTTGTCGCTTCACCTATCAATACCACTTCATGATTTGTACATCTATGTAAAGCGGCGATATCGGTGTTAACAGAGCTAAACCTGATATTTTCATGTGAGCAAAGACTGGCCATGTTGCTTACTGCATTACCACCACAGCCTCCCACGCCAATAACGTGAATGTTAATTTGTTCAGTTCTAATGTTTTGCATGTGCTTACTTTTGAAAACTAATGTCTTGTAAGCATGGGGCAACTATGCGGCAAAAAATGACGCATAGGGTTGATGACCGCCTATTGGATAGCTCCCATAGGCGTTTTAGGCACCAAAATTACTCTTCATCATCAGAGTCTTTTTTAAATAAAAAGCCAATACCTAAAATGATAACCGCGGTAAGGAAGGCGAAAGGAATCATTAAGCCAGATTCAAGAATTTGAGTAAGGTAGTCCATAATGAAACCTCAGATAGTAAGTTTTGATTGAGCTACAAGCTTTATTGCTCTTCTGGCTCTCGATGGATGGCGTTTTGCTTACGACGCTATTTCTTGTTTTTGGACCCGGTGGGTTTGATGTCTTTAAACTGCTGCATAGATTTCCACAAAGCCCTCTGAGTTTCTTTTCGGTGCAGAGCAAGTCGCACAATGCCGTCTTTATCAAACTCAATATGCTGCAAGTCGACAGAATGCTCTTTATCTTTGTTTGTCATAAAATATTACCCCTGATGGAATTGGACAGAAGACCCCATGGTTCTCTTCAAAACCTACAATAATGCAATCTTATAATCGCGCTACTTTATGTCTGTTCCTTTGAGTCTTCTCTATCAAATCGTTGTATCTGAGTCGCTATGTTAAGCTTCGCGGAATACTTCAATTGCTCTTTCTCGCAAGTCCAGATGTGACGCAAAATATCGGCATACCTAGGGTTTGTTTGGGAAAGTTGTTTGAGCGCTGAAGCACAAAGCTCTAACGTTAACGAGTCATGGTTTACCATTGTTCCTGTAGCGGTGTAGATCATAGATTCAGATAATGTGACGGTTTTGCCTATATCGTGAAGAAGCGCGCCAACAATACCTAAAGCCTTTTCATCTTTTCTACCCACCATGTTTTTCGCAAATAACTCAGCTACCCGGATGCTGTGTCTTAACAAGCCACCAATATAGTTATGGTGATAATTTAAGCTTGCTGGGTTTCGAAGAAATGGCACCATTATTCGGCTTTGAGTCAAAGTATGCGCAACGAAGCGTCTTAACGCCTCATACTCAATGCAATCTACTATTTTAACCAAACGCGCAACATCTTCATGATTCGCAGATGCATCTCTAGGAATTAAGCGTATATGTCTGTACTTTTCTGGAATTTCATCAACAGCATAGATAAAGACAGCAACATATACCTCACCAACGGTTGTTTTAACTTTCGTTGCTTCAACATGAACAAATCCAAAGTGAGAAAAGTGTTTTGTATCGCAATCAATTTGTGTGGCTATTATCTCAAACTGGGTAAATGCATCCATTAACGTAATCACCCAATACGGTCTACCATGCTGGTTAAACCTAACTACGAAACCAGCCATGCAGTAAAAACCTTTAAAACGAGAAAGTTTTTTCGCTTCTGAAAGCTCCGGCTGCAATGAATCAATTTTCATCGTTCTGCCCTCTTTGTTGATACCAGTATAAGACTCGACCTAATTCACCTTTACAGTGTATTAAGTGCTAAAACTATAAGTTCTGGCTGTTCTCAGATAGAACGTTTGAAAGTAGTTGCTCGAACGCAGAACCATCTCTTCGAGTGAGGTTTGGTACGTAGCGACTGTAAATCTCAAATAGCATTTTTGTGTTTGCGTGACCCATTTGACGCGCTATCCATTCGGGCGCTTCGCCTGATGCTAACCACAACGTTGCAGCGGTATGGCGAGTTTCGTATGGCCTACGGTATTCCATACCGATTTTTTTTAACGTAGGTTTCCAAACCCGATCTCTTACATTGCCATGATCTAACGGGTTACCTTGGGAATTCGGAAATACAAATTTCCCATCTCCAGAAACCTCGAACTGGTTTTGAAGCGCTTCCTTGACCAATGTCGACATTTGAATGTCGCGCATGGACCCACGAGTTTTGGTTGAGTCCATTCGCCCTTGTACAAACGTCTCTCTGATACTTATCGTGCCCAAATCAAAATCAACGTATTTCCACATTAGGCCATCAATTTCAGCGGTTCTCATGCCAGTAAAAAAACGTACTGTGTAGTAATTCCGAAAGTCGACACGCACTGTTTTCAAGAAGGTAAGCACTTGTTCTAGTGAAAATGGATTAACATCTCGCCGGTCTACACGAAGCGGTGCAATATTTTCAAATTGGCAGCGGAAACCAAACCTGTCAGCCGCCTCGCGTAAAATCATTCGAAGTGGTGTCATGATGTGGTTTACAAAGTCGGTTGAAAGTTGAGTACCATCAGCTTTTGGCTGCATCAGTTTGGCGCGGTATTTCAAAATAGTCGGGCGGTCTATTTCGCTAACATCAAAACCCGCAAACTCTTTAGTGAGATACGAGAATACATAAATTCTCATGCTATTAACGTAGCTCTGCTTCCAACGTACCTCGTTTTCAGAAAACCACTCCTGGGCAAAGTCTTCAAACGCCCTATTATTGTGCCCTTGAAGCGCGTTAGACGCTTTTTGGTACGTAGCCAACATCGCTCGCTTTATGCGGCTTGCCTGTTCATCTTCTTTAACAAAATTTGAAGCCTTTTTTGAATCGGGAAAGTAATCGCTGTACACAAAGCATTTTAAGCGAATATCTGACTCAATTTGCTTAAGTAGCTTTTCAAGCTTCTTCCTGTTAGCCCGGGTATCTGGCAATGCAGTTTGCTCTCTACATCGTGTATTTAAATATCTGAAATCAAGATAAAGCTTAGATTCACGAACATTGATACTACCCATGACACACTCTCCCAGATGCCATGGGAATGTATGTAGCGTTGCGAACAGCACTTTCATACAAATACGCTTCTACCTCTTCCCAAATGTATAGAATTTTTCTACCATTGAATGGTCGAATGTAATGCTTACCTTCGATGAAAATTGAGTCTCGCAGCTCCGCATTGATATAGTTGGCGCTAAACTTAATTCGGGCTGAGAGCTCTTTTGCTGTGAGTAACGTTTGTATCATAAAGGCCTCCTTTGACCTGTTTTCGTCTTCACAAGACAAATATACAAGTCATTTTTCGTCTTATCAAGACAATTTTGTATATTTTTTGGTAACCGTATTTTGATTAAGTACAAGATAAGAGAGCTGGTAAAACAGAAATCCGAGCAAGAAGGCAGAAAAATAACGCTTTCGTTTTTAGCTAATGAAGTGGGTATTCAAAGCTCAGCCATGAGTAAAATAGCCAATAACACTGGCTATCACACTAGCATCACGACGCTGGAAGCTTTGTGTAAATTCTTTGATTGTAAAATTGAGGATGTGATTGAGTATGTGCCGGATTAACTCTACGATTTAGAAGTATCTTTTCCGGCTTTTTTCAAAAAAAGAAACCAAGAGCAGTTACTTTTAGCATTGCTACACTTTGAAATTCACAATGCAATTGTGCACTGTTACATCTCTTATTGACCTTCTCATCGCCCCTAAGGTCCACTTTCCTCAGTAGTATTTTCTCTAGGGGCAATTGCAAACGTTCCGCATAGAAAACAAATTGATAAATAATCTAGCGCTGAAACCTCCGTATCAGTATTGGACGCTAACTTACTCTCCATTCTTCTTTCCATTCCGAAAAAATATCACTCTCAAAAATCATTACACTTCCCAAAAGAAACAAAACGAACATATGAATGACTTACATTAGCCATTTAAGCTTGCGACAAGAACCAAAATGATGCTATTTTGTAATTACAGTTTCCAATAAGACCTTTTGAGAGATTTAATTATGTTAGATAGAAATAAATTTGAAATAGAAAGAGAACAGTTTTTAGAAGCTTTCTGCGAAAAGATCACGTCCATACTTGGATTAGAAATGAACGCTAAATTCAATGAGACACGATTTTATAGATTTACGGATATAGCGTTTGAACTAGCGAACTTTGGAACTATGGATAACTTTCTAGGGTTTGATGAATTTGATTTAGTAGCGTTCGTCGAAACGATGGAAACCATGTTGCCAACTGTCGCAAACAACATGAACATCGAGGAAGAGTACCCTACTCTCACTACGGCTGTTAGTTGCTTAGGGCTATATTCATCGCTCTACATTGTTGAGGACGAAGACGTTGCGAACTACTGCGAAATCACCCATGAAGCAGTTGCTGCTGTTTTGGGTGTTAAGGTCAGCACGCTCAAAAACATGGTTTCTCTTAAATCGTTGGCAGCAATGAATAATCAGGAACTACGTCAATACTTAGAGTCACAGGAGCGTTTCAAACCTTTTAAGCAGTACGATAGTGTGTCTCTTGACGCTCCATTGGAATTATCTAGCGTAAGAACCTGCAGTGCGCTCATTTATGCGATAGAGCACCGCGCTATCAAGTATAACCTCGTTGATGCCTTGGAAACGGTTTATTTGAAAACAGGTGTTAATGCTGACTCTGATAGTAATATTAAGTTTATCGCTTTATTTTCCCTCAACGGTGATATTGCTCGCAAAATTGGAAGTTTCTTGGGAAAATTGAATCTTGATTTGCCGTCTCTCAACGTGGCTGTAGAGAACGTAGCGCATGAAATGACTTCAGCATTGGCAAATAGCTCTTCATTGGAAAACTACTTACGTCCCTCAGAACAGTCAGGGGATCGTGATCCCCTTGAAGCCACTGCCAAACCAAACGCATTTCAAAAACCGAATATTTCTTTCACCGCTGATAATCTCGGCGACTACCTAAAAGTAGAATATGATTTTTCTACTCACCCTGATGACAGGAGCAAAAATAAGAAACTTTTTGCATTAAAAAAAGGCCGTCTGTCGATCGCCATCGAAAGAACGAAAACACCGAGTATTTGGGTGACTCACAATATGGCAAAGCGACTCAATTCAAGCGATTTTGACATAACTTGGTACGAATCTTCTGAAGATGGTGTCGGGAGGCATAGCGGTCTTCATACTTATAAAGAGTTTCATACCGCGGCTATCGCGAAAGTAAAAGTAAAATCATTTGATCATGCAGAACGCCTAATTAGCCAACTTCTGTAAAAAACATTGTTACATAAGGATTTTTCAATGCATTCATCAATAGCTAAGGCACAAGTCAAAGGCACGTTCAGAGTAGCAAATGATGTTCTCGACAAATACAACGCTGAAGCCGAAAAAAGAGTTGGCCAAAATAAACCCTTTTCCAGAAAAAGTATGACCACTTACGTACAAAATATCTTTGATATGTATGGTGACCTATTGCTATTTCATAGAATAGATAAGCAAAACAGTAGCTGGCACTTCGACTCACTGAATCTTGCAATTAACCCTGACCCCGCTGATTTTGGCGAGCTAGGAATATTGCACTGCATAATTTGCGAAAGAGTAGTCACACGAAACATAAGAGTTAGAAGGCAGCCTTACCACCACTACTCATCAAAGTGCTATGTACATGAACACTTTTTACAACGGGTACATCAACGTGCTTCGACCCTACAAACACAAAACATTAAAAACATGTTGATGAGCATGGTTCTGTGGCTTAACAAGCATCACCGAGCGTCCGACAGACAGGCAGCCAAACTCTTTTTCGTTAGCGGAAAGCATGTTGTGGTCGTTACATATCATGCAAAGCTTGATGTTTATGTGTTTAACACCGTTCTCTCTAAAGAAATGTTTTCTTTTAAACAAGAACAGGATTTCCAGCAAGCTTATGTGTTACTCAATCAAAGCGAAAATGATTTCGTGTGCATCAACGAAGCCGGGGAATTAATAGATGCCTTTAAAGCCAGAAACGAATTATCCCCAGATGAAATATTGTCAAATACCACGTTCTTTAACTTAGACTAAGGACAGAGTGATGTTGCCCACACACGGAAAAATAGAATGTAGAGTCTGTTACCAAAGCACAAAGGAAAAAGTAATCGAACCCGCATTACAATGGCGCATGGTCAACAAACCTGGTGCTTGCGGTTCATCTAACCCGGAATATCTTGTTCTGGGCTTTTCTAAAGGATTTACGTAAAAGTTAAACCTTTTCTTTTAATGAAAAATATCCTGAAGAGGCTCACTGGGAACTGCCTGTACCACTAAAATAGGCATTCGACACCTATGGGACATCAACGATTAGCTTGAAGTGGTTGGGCGAAGACTTCTAAGGTGTAAATAAATCGGAGGGTAGATTGGCCCAACCATGAGTAATGATATGGACCAATTACTTTTACGCGTTTGAGGACGCTTTCAAGTCAGCCAGGGCTTTTGTAAAGATTTCGTCACTGAAACCAAGAACCTTGCCATTACTTCTAAGTGAGTGCGGGCTTCTCAAGCTATACTCAACTTTTGATTCACCACGATACAGGTTTAGAGTAACACTAATACTTACTGAAGTATTATCCATGTACAGAACTTTTGACTCTGACACCCATTGAACCCCATTCTCTTTTTCTCTAAAAGTTAAGCCAAACTCTCTTATTAAGTTGGCTTTTACTGATTGAGGATCAAGAGCAACATCAAATTCACCATCAAGATAAGAGAATTTATCAATATCTACAGTCTTATCTTTGTCTAATATGCGCTGGGTCCAAATAAGAACGTTTTCATCGCTTATCGGTGGAGACATTGTAAGCCCGACCGCATTTGTATCTGGCGTTACTGATGCAGTTTTCGGGGGAAATAGTGTAACTGAAAACTGCTCATCGTTTTCTGTTAACTCATAGGGAAATGTCTGTACCGTAGTTGCTTTGTCTTCTCTTCCAGTTGAGTAAGTAGCAGTTTTAAAGTACGTTAAAACAAACTTGCCATCAACACGACTAACTTCACTTCCCCACCTTTCTGACAACCCAGAACTACCATTTGAGTCGTAGCATCCGCCCTTCGAAAAAAACTGGAGCTTTGGCATTTGTAGAATGCACCATTGTCTCGAATATAACTTTTTACAGCACTTAATACATCGTTGGCGCTTAACTCTTTTACGTTCGAAGAGTCCACTTTAGAGAAGATAAATGTTTTCGATTGAACGTTAGATATAGGGAACGAATACGGTTCTGATGAGGTCATGCAACCTGTTAACAATACTGAAAATACCATCCCTATAAAAGCTATTTTGCTCTTTTTCACTTTACTACCTTTTAAGATTATTTTTTATTGTGAAGGATTTCAGGCAGAAGAGACTTGCGAGGGCGATTAAATATTCAACGGAGTCCAATATTTCTATTACATAATCCAAAATACGTCATCGATCATCCATCTGCTTCAGACCCGATTGACTATTGAACTATCAAACCTTCCATGGAATGTGTCATAACACACTTGAATAATAACTGTTTTAGATTCTTTTTCAATAGCTTGAGGATTATCTATTCATCTTTCAACTGATTAGGTAACAATTAGTTATTGTTTAAGTGCTATGTTTCGCTCGTCAAATCTTTAGCACATTAAGTGCACCTGGCTGACGAGGCCAGCGGTGCAAGCCAAAACCTTCTATTCAATATTTTTAATAATTAATTTAAAACTTAACACACTGTTATGGGATTTAACTGAAAGGAGTAATTCCATGACATTTTATTTATCTAATAGTAAGCAAGTTAAAGTACAAGGCCAGATCTACGATAGCTTGTCCGCAGCAGCCAGAGCCTTCGGATTAAATAGCGACAAAGTGCTAGAGCGAATCCGCTGTGGATGGAGCATCTATGAAGCGCTTGAAATTGTTGAACGAGAATTACCATCTTTAAACTATCAAAGCCGTATTGAGGAATTCGCTGCCCAAGAGAAAATTAAACCTGGTAGTGTAGGAAAACGCCTTTCTTTAAGACGAAAACGGATTAGAGAGTGGCTTAACCTGCCGGGCCACTCCCCTACTCGTCATAGCAATGCCTTAATTGTCATAGATTCAGAAGGGCGTACATTCAGCAGCTTAAAAGAAGCTACTGCCAAAAAAGGCATGCATCGCTCAACATTAAAAAACGGCGAATTGAAGCTTGTAAAAGTGAAGAAATACGCCTTTGAGTCGGAAATGTCTATTTCCGCCGAATCCATCTTACTTTTATGCGCTCATCCGAATTTACGGTTAAAAGATGACTTATTTTCTTCTGATGGCCACTACATACTTTTAGATAATCAAGTGCTCCTGAATTTGTTTTTCCGGAATACTGGGAGTAATGAATTTATTGCATTTGCATCGATTGATGGCGTCACGTTATTTGGTGTTCGCTGCGCAGTAAAAGGCTACGGCATACTTTCAAACAGCATATTGTTTCGTAACGCCACTTCGCTAAAAGCTAATGAAAAAACTGCATTGCACAATTTAATGCGTGGTTGTGCAAAGCAGAATTGGGAAATGTTCTTGAATGACTTTGCTAAATACAAAATGCCATAGAAAGAAAACTTCATGGATTTTTAACGGTAAATAACAAAGGAATGAAATGGCAACTTGGTCACGGATGGTCACGAATTGTGACCACTCGTGACCATCCTGACAGTATTCATCTGTTCTCAAAGGAAAAAAGAAAAGGAAGCAGAAACTCAGAAAAAACTGCGCAAAACCGATTAATTCAATGATGGCAATAGGTTAGGAAACTTAGATATTGTAAGAATGGGGCTGGAAAAAGTTTTTAGAAGAAAAATAAATGGTGCGTCTACCCTGATTCGAACAGGGGACCTCTACCATGTCAAGGTAGCGCTCTAACCAACTGAGCTATAGACGCATATAGAATTTTGTTGCACCTGATAGGTAGGCGAATGCCAAGCAACGGCGCGTATAATACTTAGCACGAGCGTTGCCTGCAAGGAAAACTTATCAAATGACGATTCAAGTGACTAATTTGACAGCAATTAGCCATTTTCTTCAACAATTGCGATTAACTTAAATCATTTTAAATGGAAGCGGCTTGATAGCGTCCACTAAGGATCCGTCGTTAACAGCACGCATAAAATATTCACCCAACCTGTCGGTTTCTTTCAATACTGTTTGCCAATACTTGATGCGCGTTTTTGCATCGAGTACTTCAAAATCTTTCCTATCGGGGATTTTGCTATAAGGCAAATTAGCAACAAACGATGCCGAAGGCACAAGCATTACAACGTTATCGTAGCTTGAACGATGAGGCACTCTGCCCTTCAAGCCCTTGTCGAACCAGCCTGGAATGGGCTTGTCATAAAAATGGGGATATAACACTAAGCCATCATCTGGTCCGAAGGACAAGTCGAAATGGTAGTCAATAATACCGCCATCTCTATACATTCCGGCTGGCGCGCCTTCAATTTGCTGTACGCCCTCAATAACCACAGGAATAGAACCAGACGCTAGCAGCGCGGTATGAATATTTCCATGCGTTAAGGCATGGTACTGAGTAGGCAGTTGATACGGGTCGTTTATCGCAAACTCCGTACCCGGCGTTGAGAACACGTAGCGCTTATATAAACGAGAAAGGTGTCTTCGGTTCACTGTATTGGCCGCTGCACTCATCGCCAAGCCCGAAAGTTGCCTAAACTTACTTTCAAAACGAGTAGCACCTAAACACTTAGCAACGATCAGGTGCGCTTTAAAGCGGGAGTTAGACAGCACTTCTTGCTTACCTGCTTCATCCACCATTTCTTTCAGCAGGTCTTCAGCTTTAGCCGTAATTTCTCTAGGCGTAGGCTTATCACTGCTATAGGTCGTTGTTGAATAAGAAGAGGCTAGACGATTTATGGCTGCTAGGGGATCATTTTGAACAGCGCAAATGGTACGAAACGCACCTGCTGAAGAGCCAATCACATGAATTTGATGCTTAACGTTGGCAAACCACTCAGGGAACAGTACGCGGTCTAGACCAGCCAGAGAAAACCATTTCGGACCGCCAGATGCCCCCAGAAAATAGCTAAATAACTCAGGCGTAAACCCGTTTTTCATTATGGATTCACGTGCTTTTTTACCTGCGTATATTTCTAAGGGTGCCACTCTATGTCCTCGCTGTGCGCTAAATAGAAGCGCTGTATAAAGCGCTTGTTAAATATTTAGGGGGTAGCAAGCCATGACTTATAAATCCAATAACTTCCCCATATAATCAGTTTCGAGGGAATTTATCAGTTAAAGGCGCGAAAGTAACCTTTATAGCAATGTCCTCACATCTGCTCAGACCAGAATTTTCAAAGTCTTCACCCGAATCTTAAGGCGTTAGTGCATCTATCACTTTTACAAATATTCGATACTCATCCTCAGTGATATTTTCCAAACGCTTATTTTGCCAAGCCAAAATTTTAGGCAACAGCGCCCGATAGATTCGTTCTCCTTCCACTGACAATGAAATTAATGTGGCCCGTTTATCTCGCTTGCTCACACGCTTAACGATAGCATCTCGCTTAACCAATCGCTCCAGCGCTCGCGAAACCTGCACTTTATCTAGTCGTGTTGCAATAGCGATTTCTTTTGCCGTTAGCAGTGATTTTGGCGAGCTTTCATTTCGGCCGCCTAATGTGGCTAAGATTCGCCATTCTGGTTTAGTAAGTTTATATTCTGCATATTCTTTTGAGAGCGATTCACTTAAATCGCTTGCAAGCATGGCTACCTTGTAGGCAAGCATATCTTCTAACTGCATGTTTTAAGCCCTTATCACTGTATTACTCTTGCTATTTTTACTTCTGTGACCGCCTTAAAAGCCATGGTTGTTTTTCATTTACCTTAGGCGTTACTTATACCCACAGTGTCGCTACCATCGTTCGAGCGTTTAGGCGCGTTCAACATTAACTCAGGTAACTTTCACAGCTAACATCGTGCATTAAAAACACGCAATACGTGTAACCTTGTAATGGCCCTCACATAAAAGGTGTAAAGCTAGCGTACCAAATGACGTTGGCTCCATTCCCTCTACTCGCCCTTCGCCATTGATTTACATTTCATTTACCTCTAGCCTAAATCACATAGTTTCATTTGTAACTACTTTATTTTGCATTCATCTGTACAGCCACGTCGATGGCCGCCTATGAGAGGGTTTATGGATAATTTGTCGTATTTAACGGGTTTTAATAACGAGCACGAGACAGAGGCACTGCCGGGTGCCCTTCCTAAAGGCCAGTTCAGCCCACAAAAAGTGAATTATAAGCTTTACGCTGAACAGTTTAGCAGTACAGCATTTACTGCCCCACGAGCAGAAAACCGCCGCAGCTGGACCTATCGTTTACGCCCCTCTATTGCTATGGGCGACTTTGAAAAAATTGATAACGGCCTGTTAAGAACAGCACCTGAGTCTGATGTCCATTGCCCTCCGAATGTACTTAGGTGGGACCCTGTACCCTTACCAGAAAAAGACGTTGATTTTGTAGACTCGCTTGTCACCATTGCCACTAACGGTGACGCTAAAGCCCAAGTAGGTATGGGCATTCATTGCTACAGTGCCAGTGCTAATATGCAAAATCGTGTTTTCTACTCATCAGACGGAGAAATGCTTATTGTCCCTCAGCTAGGTGACATGCTGATCACCACCGAGTTTGGTAGGCTCAACCTGTCTGTAGGTGAAATTGCCGTTATTCCTCGTGGCGTTCGATTTTCGGTTAACCCTATAAATGGGCCAATTCGCGGATATATATGCGAAAACTACGGTCATCCTTTTGTGCTGCCAGAGCGCGGCCCGGTAGGCGCGAATGGCTATGCGAACCAGCGTGATTTTTGCTATCCCACGGCCTGGTTTGAAGATAATGAGACGCCTCACACTTTGGTAAACAAGTTCTGTGGAAATTTGTTCGAAGCAAAACTCGATCACTCTCCCTTTGATGTGGTGGCTTGGGTAGGTAACTCTGCCCCTTATAAATATGATTTGTCCCGTTTCAACGTTATGAACACCGTAAGTTTTGACCACCCGGATCCATCGATATTTACCGTGCTTACCTCACCATCTGAGCTGGAAGGTACGGCGAACGTTGACTTCGTTATTTTCCCTCCAAGGTGGATGGTTGCTGAAAATACTTTTCGCCCGCCGTATTACCACAGAAATATTATGAGCGAGTTTATGGGACTAATTGAGGGGATGTACGACGCCAAAGAACACGGTTTTGTGCCGGGCGGGATGAGCCTTCACAACTGTATGACTCCCCATGGCCCAGAAGCTGAAGTATTTGAAAAAGCCTCGAACGCCGAGCTTTCACCGCAGCGCTATGAAAACACGCTGGCGTTTATGTTTGAATCTCGCTATGCCATTGCGCCAACGGAGTTCGCTTTAAACAGTGATATTCGTCAACGAAATTATTTGGCGTGCTGGAAAGGCCTTAAAAAGTACTACGATGGTGAAAAATAAGCGCCCTGGGATTTGTAACGTTACACGTACCGATACCTAAACAAGCAATTGTACTGATTTTTGAACACTACCGACAAGCATCACCTTTGCTCAATAGCATTTATTTTCAACAAGTTAGGGGAAGTTAGCTTTCCCTAACTCAGCATCTCACTCACGGGTGAAAACAAAACGTTACAGCTTCGCTTTCCATGCCCAAAATCCTTGAACTCGACACCTATTGCTTGCTTTTTCACTGCGCCCTTACAATCAGGTAACAATTATAAAATGTGATTTACGTTGAGGATGTATCGCTATGGCTGATTTGTTTGAAAACCCTATTGGTTTAGACGGGTTTGAATTTTTAGAGTTCACTGCGCCTAAAAAGGGCATGTTGGAACCCATTTTTGAAGCTATGGGCTTTACCCTTGTTGCTCGCCACAAATCAAAAGACGTGGAATTATGGCGTCAAGGCGACATCAATTTATTAAGTAACTACGAAAAGAAATGTCATGCAGCCTATTATGCCGAAGAACACGGTCCATCAGCGTGTGGTATGGCATTCCGCGTTAAAGATTCACAGCACGCATATAAAGAAGTGCTTGCCCGCGGTGCTCAGCCTATGGATACCCATACCGGTCCAATGGAACTGAAACTCCCTGCTATTAAAGGTATTGGCGGTGCGATGCTTTACCTTATAGACCGTTATGAAGGCGAAAATACCATTTACGACATCGACTTCAATTGGATTGAAGGCGTTGATCGCCATCCTGAAGGATGTGGCTTCCATACGCTCGATCACCTCACCCATAATGTGTACCGCGGCCGCATGAATTTCTGGGCAGGGTTCTACGAAAAGCTATTCAACTTTAAAGAAATTCGCTATTTCGATATTAAAGGTGAATACACGGGTCTATTATCGAAAGCAATGACTGCACCAGACGGTAAAATTCGCATACCGCTAAATGAAGAGGCGGTTGGCGGTGGTGGCCAAATTGAAGAGTTCTTAATGAAGTACAATGGTGAAGGTATTCAGCATATCGCTTTCGCTTGTGACGACCTAGTGGCGTGTTTAGACAAGCTTAAAGCGAAAGGCATGAAGTTTATGACGCCTCCACCAAATACCTACTACGATATGCTTGAAGAGCGTCTTCCTGGGCACGGCGAAAACGTAGATGAGCTACAAAAGCGCGGTATTCTATTGGACGGCACAACGGAAAATGGTGAGCCTCGCCTACTGCTTCAGATATTTTCTGAAACCGTTTTCGGCCCAGTATTCTTTGAATTTATCCAACGCAAACAAGATGAAGGTTTCGGCGAGGGTAACTTCAAGGCACTATTTGAGTCGATTGAACGCGATCAGGTAAATCGCGGCGTGCTAAACAAGTAATTCGATAGCTAACACAATACTAGGGCAGCAAGTCTCATCACTTGCTGCCTTTTTCATAAAGCGCGCACGCAGCGCCGCTTGGGTCAATAATGACACAAAAGCTGTCTTTGCCGTGATGACGTATATCACCCGCCTGTTTTCCACCTTTGGAAGTAACTTCTTTCAACGCGGCATCTAGATTTTCTACGGTAAAGTAATTAATCCATCCGCTTGGGTACTGCGCGTTTACACCCTGCTTATGACAAATGCCGCCTACAGGTGTGCCGTCGGCCTTCATCATGACATAATCATTGTAGCCACCCATATCTATGGGCTCTTTCTTCCATCCAGTTATACCAGTCCGCATAGATAATTGCCCACTCAGAAGGCGCTGGCAAGTTTCCTAGCAAAGCGTGGGAATGCAGGAATGGCTGTTCCCTTTCAAATTCCCAGAATGAAGCTAGGAAGCTTGCCAGACCTTCCCGAAGGGCGAGTTTAAAATGTCCGTACTCTTTGTTGTGTCACCTTGATGTAGAGCCACTATACCTGCGGTAACACGCCGCGATTACGAACATTTTAACTCTCGCTGAGTGGGTAATTATCTATGCGGACTGGTATTTCAGCTTCATAAAAGCTGACAAGTTCGTCTGCGTTTTCTACCGTAATATCGCACCATGAAGAATCTGACATTGTCTCTCCCTCTGTTTTTTGTTTAGGGCTGTTATTTTGTTAGGGCTCTATTTATGGTTGAGGCATTTTTCTAGTCAGCGCTCTTGTTCTGGTTAGAGATCAAATACCCAGTAAGCTACATAACTGATAAGCGCAATGCCCCATTGCTTCAATAAGCAAAACCCAAGACTAAATTAACTACTAACAGTAGTACCTTACTGAATATTTGTTAACTAATAGATTATTTTAATGTACCGATGTTTTAAAGGTAAAAAGGCTAGAGTCTATTGACCTTTGCTGTACATCAAAGATCAACATGGCAAAAAGAGCTCGATCATTTGAATCTCGCGTTTTAGTAATACGCAAATTTCTGAAAAAAGCCATGGTTGTCAAGCTAAGAAATTGCAAAATTGCAAAACATTTTTTATTTTAGTTGTAGACATGGCCTGTGGAAAATGCTTGTGAAATTGAGAATGTTATCCACTGAACATTGTTTGTACAGTTTATTTATCCCTTTAAATACATATACTTACAACAAAGCCCCAAACTACTCAACAAACTTATCCACAGATTAAGTGGATAACACGTAGCACTTAATCACAGTTAGTGGTTTAATGTGAATATCTTCGAAGTTATCTTTTTTTCGGTTTCTCATGCCCAAACAAACACTTTTAGTCAGAGAATCTTTGTTTACTATTCACAGCTTGGATCCTGAAACCAATATCCCCGCATCTGTGCTTAATAGCCCTCTTTTTTTCTTAGGTAAAACAGAAGATGAACTATCTATTGTTGTGCCTGACTCGGTAGACGTACCGTCACTAGATAGTGATGAAGGTTGGCGTGCACTTGAACTGTTAGGGCCTTTGCACTTGTCCATGGTAGGGATCATGGCCCAAATCGGCCAAGTGTTAGCATCAGCAAAAGTGGCTATATTTGTGGTATCAACCTTCGACACTGACTTCTTTTTAGTAAAAGACAATAAACTAAAAGATGCCATTAGTGCGCTTAAGAAAGCTGGCTATTCGGTAAGTGAGGACGTTTAATACCGTGAATGCTAAGCAACTACAATACGCACCAGACAGTTTTACCAAGCAGTTTGTAACTTTAAGCCCATTTTCAGGGCAAGTGGTTTCACTCTCACACATTGACGATCCCTATTATAAAAGTGGCCTTATGGGGCCTGGTGCAGCAATAAGCTCAACATCAAATACTGTCTTATCGCCTTTCGCTGGCAAAGTATTAACTGTTTCCCCGCTAGATTACGCAATCGACATACAGTCTAGCGCGGGCCTTAAATGCAAGATTAAATATGGTGGCGATACTAGTCATTTGCATGGCGCACAATTCGCCTGTTCTTTGAAGCGGGACGATGAAATAAGACTTAAACAAGTACTTTTTACCGTGAATGCTGCATGGCTAAAGCAGCGCGGTGTTAGCAATACCTGTTCAATGACGTTGCTTAATGCAAATGCGCTTATCGGCGTGGTGCCTACGCATCAAAAGTTTGTCGAAGCGGGCGAAGATACGTTGTTGACACTTTACCTCTAAGGCCTGTTGACCTAATTGTAAAACAGGCTTTCAGCCCTGAGTGATTTACTATTAAAAATCATCGCAAGTGAGTTTATCAACGTATCAACAGCTTGTATGATGGAGCACATTGAAAAACAAAAATGTACAGGCGCACTGTTTTCGGGCTATTGCGGTTTTCTATTTTCTCTAGCTCTTCGAAACAGCGCCACTTAATGGCACTGTTCTAACCAGCGTCTTTCATTTACAAACAACAAAGTAGTACGGAATAAATCACCATGAGCACAATCCTTTATGGGATCCCAAACTGTGACACCATTAAAAAAGCAAAAAAATGGTTAGCAGACAACGATATCGCTTTCACATTTCACGATTACCGCAAGGACGGGATAGATAACGACTTTCTTGTACGCGCCGAGTCTGAGCTTGGCTGGGAAGCAATGCTCAACAAACGCGGCACGACCTTTCGCCAGCTAGAAGAGCAAGAGAAAGCGAATCTAGATAAAGATAAAGCACTGGCCCTGCTAGAGCTTCATCCTGCCATGGTTAAACGCCCTATCCTTGTTCATGACAACGCGTTTTATATTGGCTTCAAACCCGCGCAGTATGAGGAAATATTTTGTTAAACGACTCTGTTATTGAAATTGCTAAACAATTAATAAACCGCCGTTCTGTAACGCCAGAAGACGCAGGTTGCCAAGAAGCCATGGGCGAGTTTTTAGGTGCTTTAGGGTTTAATAATGAAACCATGGTATTTGAAGACACGACGAACCTTTGGTCTCGCAGAGGTAAAGAAGGCCCGGTATTTTGTTTCGCAGGCCACACTGATGTAGTGCCTAGTGGCCCTGAGTCAGCATGGAAAACACCGCCATTTACCGCGACAGAAGTTGACGGCTATCTACATGGGCGCGGCGCAGCTGACATGAAAGGCAGTCTTGCCGCTATGCTAGTAGCCACCCGCGATTTTGTGAACAAATACCCTGATCACAAGGGAAGTATTGCCTACCTTATTACTAGCGACGAAGAAGGTCCGTTTATAAACGGTACCACCCGCGTTATTGATACCCTTGAAGCCCGCAACGAAAAAATTGATTGGTGTATTGTTGGCGAACCCTCTTCAACTGACGAAGTAGGCGATATCATTAAGAATGGCCGTAGAGGTTCATTAACGGGTGATTTAATAGTAAAAGGTATCCAAGGCCATGTCGCCTACCCTCATCTGGCTAAAAACCCTGTACACAGTGCAATGGCAGCCCTTGACGAACTAGCTAAATCCCATTGGGATAACGGCAACGACTTTTTCCCTCCCACCAGCTTCCAGATATCAAACATTCACGCGGGTACGGGTGCGGGCAATGTGATCCCGGGCGAGATGCACGTTTGCTTCAACTTCCGTTTTTCAACGGAAGTAACCGACCAAGTTCTCATTGAGAGAGTCACGGCAATTTTGGAAGCCCACGAACTGGAGTACGAGATTAAATGGACGTTTAACGGTCAACCCTTTTTGACCGATACGGGTGCCCTGTTAGAAGCCACTCAAGGTGCAATAGCGGCGGTTAAAGGAACACCTACCGTGCTGTCTACTGCTGGCGGTACATCAGATGGTCGCTTTATCGCGCCAACAGGCGCACAAGTGATAGAGCTAGGCCCGGTGAATGCCACTATTCACAAAATTGACGAGTGCGTGAAAATGTCTGATCTTGAACAGCTTGCTGATATGTACTTCGGTATCTTAGAACGCTTGCTGGCTAAATAGCCGCTATTGATGGTTATGAATCAAGTGCCAGAAAAAGCGTGGTTAGGCCAGCACAACGACTATCTCGTTGATGCTGGCAACGGCCATAGACTGCATCGCGACGTGATATCGCCGTTTCTTGCCATGCAAGATGCTGCGCAAAAAGACGGTATAGACTTACAGTTGGTCAGTAGCTTTCGAGATTTCGACAGGCAAACGGCAATTTTTAACCGCAAATGGGCAGGTCAAGCACAGCTTCTTGATACCAACGGTGATGAACTGCCATTCGAGGCACTAAGCGATAATGAAAAGCTTCATGCTATTTTGACATGGTCAGCACTTCCCGGCGGCAGTCGCCACCACTGGGGCACTGACATCGACGTGTACGACAGAGCTGCCGTGCATAACTGGGGGGGCAAGTTTAATCTTGTCGAACGCGAATACCTTTCTGGCGGACCGTGCCATGCCCTTTCATGTTGGCTAGCTGACAATATGGAACAGTTTGGCTTTTATCGCCCTTTTTCGGTTAATACGGGTGGCGTCGCAGTAGAGCCATGGCATTTAAGCTTTCGAAACACAGCGTGTGCTTTCGAAAACGCCAGGCACTTAGATGGCTTTACGAAAGCCATCGAACAAAGCGATATAGAAGGCAAAACATGTATTTTGCCACAGCTACCTAGCTTGTATAATCGCTACGTATTGAACAAAGGGCTGTAGCCTACGGAATTTTTATGAGTACTACCTGGGTCATCATCATTATTGTTTTAGTGTTGGGCGTTGTGATTGGGAATATCACGCTGCTTAAATACAGTGCTAGATTTAAATTTCCGACACCTTCTAAACCTTATGATGATAGTGACGACGATTCAAACAAGGACAGTGAAAGCGCGAATACATCCGTTAAAGACCAAGATAAAGACAGCAACACCCCAATGAAATAACCCTATTCTAATAGCGTCAATCGCGGCAATTTAATCGAAGCCTAAGTAAAGCTTTTATAATTCGAGGCTTTTATAATCAAAAGCTTGTACCCATTGTTTATGCCTACGCAGGCACTTCGGTATTAGGGCTCTAAATTATTCATTCACAAATCACTTTTCACATTTAAACACACTCTAAGAGGTTCTAGACGTGTCTAAAAAACAATCCTTACTGGGCAATATCGGCGTACAAGTTGTCATTGCCATGATTATTGGTACCGCGGTTGGTGCCTTTATGGGTGAAAGCGCTGAAATGTTCGCACCACTGGGTGCCATTTTTATCAATTTAATTAAAATGCTGGTCATTCCACTGGTAGCAGTAGCGCTTATCTCTGGCGCTGCGGGGCTTGGCAACAGCACTAATGCAGGAAAAATGGGGCTATCTACCCTTGCTTATTTTGCGTTAACGTCAGCACTTGCCGTAACACTGGCCCTCATTATGGGTGAAGTGTTTAAGCCAGGAATAGGTATCGACGTTTCTGCGGTAGAAGGTATGTTCTCTGGTGAATACGCCTCTAAAGGTGAGCTACCTTCATTTTGGGCTACCGTTACGGGTATGATCCCCACTAACGTATTTGCCTCGTTAACCAACGCGAACATTCTTCAAATTCTGGTGTTTTGCTTGTTCTTTGGCCTCGCCCTTTCTAAACAGCCTAAAAAGAACCGCGAGCCTATTTTAAATGGCGTGAACACTATCGTTGATGCCATGGTGTGGATGATCAACTGTGTGATGAAAATCGCGCCTATCGGCGTATTTGGTTTAATGGCAGAGGCGGTAGGAACATTTGGTTTTGCCGCGCTCATGGTGGTATTCAAACTCTTCTTGGTATTTACTGCGGCAATTTTAGTATTTGGTTTTGTGGTTTACCCCCTTTTGGTACAGCTATTTACAAAAACGTCGGCTAAATCATTTCTCGTGGCTATGAAAAAGCCTCAGGCGGTAGCTCTTTCAACCGCGTCATCCATGGCGACACTGCCGGTTACTATGAATACAGTAGAGAATGAGCTAGGTGTAAGAAACGCAACGGCATCTTTTGTACTGCCGTTAGGCGCCACCATCAACATGAGCGGAAATGCCATTTATTATGGCTTGGTAGCGGTGTTTTTTGCGCAGCTTTTCAATATAGATTTATCAATGGGTGCATATGTTGCCATCGTCCTAACCTCTACCCTTGGCGCGGTTGGTCAAGCGGGCGTTCCTGGGCCATCATTCTTGGTCGTTGCCGTGTTGCTTGCTGCCGGCATTCCCATTGAAGGTTTACCCCTGCTATTTGCCTTGGACAGAATTTTCGACATGATCCGCACAGCGCTAAATATTACCGGTGATGCAGCATGCGCAGTGATCGTAGATACGATTACCATTGATGCTGATGCTGTTGAAGAGCAAGCAATAGAAAATACGGCCAAATAAAGCCTAGTCTTACAGATAGAAAAGGGCAGCAAAGCTTTTTGAAACGCTTAGGCTGCCCTTTTTTGATTGGATTGTGTCGCTTTTTGCTTATCGCTATTTTATACCAGTCCGCATAGATAATTACCCACTCAGCGAGACTTAAAATGTTCGTAATCGCGGCGTGTTACCGCAGGTATAGTGGTTCTACATTAAGGTAACACAACAAAGAGTACGGACATTTTAAACTCGCCCTTCGGGAAGGTCTGGCAAGCTTCCTAACTTCATTCTGGGAATTTGAAAGGGAACAGCATTCCTGCATTCCCACGCTTCGCTAGGAAACTTGCCAGCACCTTCTGAGTGGGCAATTATCTATGCGGATTGGTATTGATCGGCACTTAATTGATAAACGTTAATTCACCAAAGCATACGCCCTTCATAATCTTATAAAGGGGTTGTTTTCACCGCGGTACCGCTAATGCTCACCATAAGCATACTGCCTTTATCGCCAATCACTTGATAGTCTAAGTCGATGCCAACCACAGCATTGGCGCCCATACTTCTCGCCTCGTGCTCAAGCTCAGTAAACGCTAACTTACGTGCGGTGGTTAACTCTTCTTCATACGACCCAGAACGCCCCCCCACGATGTCGCGAATAGAAGCGAAAAGATCTTTAAATACGTTTGCGCCCATCACGGCCTCGCCCACAACAATACCGTAATAAGCTTCAATTTTATGCCCTTCAAGCGTTGGGGTAGTTGAAACAATCATGCGTAACTCCTTTTAATGTGAACTGTTTATTTGTCGCTATTAAGGGCGTGCGCCCTCTAGCTGTTGTTTTCAAACCACTGCTTAACAGACTTAACAAGTGCCTGAGCATCGTTAGTGTTATATGCCACTGCTGGCTGGTTGCCCCACACCGGTTTTGGCCACGCACAATCATTTTCAAAACGTGCGACGTGATGAACATGAAGCTGCCTTACCACATTGCCTAGTGCTGCCACATTAAGTTTAAGTGGTGAAAACAAGGACTGCATGGCTTTTGATGCCAATGCAGACTCTTTGAGTAAAGTAATCTGCTCTTCTTCTGACAAATCGATAATTTCCGCAATATCATTTTTCATCGGCACTAAAATGAGCCACGGAAACTGACTATCATTCATCAACAGTACACGACACAGCGAAAGATCACAGACAAAAAATGTATCATTGTGTAAACGGCTATCAAGTTTAAACATCTAGCTTATCCAACGTAGTAGGCACAACGGTTAATAAAGCGCGTTGTCCAATGGCTACTTTTGCATTCGGGAAAACAATGGCTTCGCCGTCCTGCTCTGCTATGTACTCTTTACCCGGTTCAGAAGCCAATACCGTGCCTTTAGGGTAGTCAGTGAAGTTTGGCGTATCGTCATTGAAATGAAGCGTAAACTGTTCTTCGTTTCGGTTTATAACTTGGTTCACGCGATAAATATCAAGGTCATCCATATCAACCGTAGGCGCGTACTCGGTTTGAGTAATTAGCTGCGTTATCGCTTGTTTCGCATCTTCAAATCGACGCATATCGTTTTGCCCAAATGGACGCACTTTGCCAAGTTCAACCGTAAACGCGTGCGCGTTGTATCGATATGACGAGAAATAGCTAAAGGTCGTTGTCGAACTTTCCGACAGCAATATGGTTTTCACGCCACACGCTGCGAGAAATGCCAGCTGCCCTTTGCTGTGTATTCTGTCATGAAGATAAGGATATACCGCAAACTTTTCATTTTTTGAGGCGCGAATTGCTGTGTGTAGGTCGTAGTGATATCGGGTGCCCTCACCCGCTTCAAAGAAAGACGCCACAGCATCTTCGAGCTGTTTAGCACGAACGCGCTCTGCGTTCACTAAACCTTCGCCCTTCGAGTGTGCACCGCTAAACAAGCGGTTCATGTTCTCTTCAACGAAACGCTCTGCAATATCCATCGCTGGCAGGTTGCCAAATAAGAACAAAACATCATGTGCCAGCGTTATGTTCCCTGTAAGGATCCCCTTAACCAAATCATCACAGATTTCGATAGGTGCGGTTTCATTACCGTGAACACCACACGATAAAACAATGCGTTTATTAGGCTTAGAGGTTGGCTGTACTGAAAAACTGATAATGCCAGGTGCGGTAATATGGACGAGCGTACCATTAGCTAATGTAAATTGATGAGAGCGTTCAAATAATGCGGAATTACGGCGAGAAAGTGTTAAAAATTGGCCGCTTTCGATAAGTTCTTGCATAAGTGTGAGCTTTGTCTACGTTGTCTAATCTAGAATGCTTCCAGTGTACCCAGACAGGCCTTCAAAATCACGTTATCTCACTGTTTAATTCCCAGTAGCTGTAAGCATTGAACAACGGAACTACAGATTGCCGCACTTTCAGATACTACGCTTGAGCGCGTCTAGGCGAGTTGCCGATAATTATCTCTTGTTGGGTAAGCTGTACGAAATCATCGAATGGAATGGCGCGAGAGAACAGGTATCCCTGCCCTTGTGTAACCCCTATTTCTCTGAGTATGTGAAGCTGCTCTACGGTTTCTATGCCCTCCGCAACTACACAGCACCCCTTAGCATGACCAATAACTTTCGCCGCTTCGATAATGGCACGATTAACAGGGTGTGCTTCAAGCTCCATGACAAATGATTTATCTATTTTTAGGGCATCAAGATCTAAATCTCGGATGTAAGCAAGGTTAGAATAACCTTTTCCAAAATCATCTACAGAAATAGATACGCCTAAGCTTCGCAGCTCATCTAACTGCTTTTTCACCATTAATGAATTAGACAGTGCCACGTCCTCGGTAAGCTCCAACTCGATTAACGAAAGCGGCATTGAATACGTACGACTCAGCATCGTCAGGGTTGGAACTAACTGGTTGTCGTATAACTGTGTAGGAGAAATATTCACAGACAGCATTAAAGACCGCTTCATTAGGTCCAATTCCGAGAGCGCCCTAAAGGCTTGCTCAAGCGTCCAGTAGCCCAGTTCGCTCATCATATTATAAGACTCGGCCGCTTCGATAAGCGGACCTGGAAATAAGACGCCATCAAGAGGGTGATTCCAGCGAAGTAAGCACTCAGCCCCCACTACTTCTAGCGTTGTCAGATCGACTTTTGGTTGATAGTAAAGCTCGAGTTCATTTTGTGCTAATGCACGTTTTAAATCTGCTTTTAGCGCCAAACTTCTGCCCGTGTCGGTTTTGTCTGACTTAGTCAACGCGAAGTAATTTTCGTATTTGTTTTCTTTTGCTTGTTTTAAAGCCGTTTCCGCTCGGGAAACAAAGGAAGTGATATCAAAGTCATTCTTAATACTGCACACCACACCTACGTTAAAGTCTGCAATAAAAGCCGTACCATCATAATGCATAGGCGTTTTGAAATGCTCGACTAAGCGTTCGAACATTTGTCGCATTACGGTTTCATTACTTTCATTAGGAAAAACGATGCCAAAAACATCACCACTGATACGGCCAATCGACACCGCAGTTCCAAATAAGAGTTGGATGCGGTTGGCTATTTCAAGTAAAAAGCGATCGCCTACATGAATGCCCAGACTGGTTGTCACATCAGAAAAACGCACTACATCGACCAGCATCAATGAAATAGAAGCACTGCGAGACGCTTGCTTCGAAATGCTATCGATAAACGCATAGCGATTGGGAATGGTTGCCAGTGATGTGTGTTGGCTCATGATGTTTTCCTTGAGCTTTACGCTTCGAGGTACTAAAAACAACTAGTTATATAAAACCATGGCGCTACGAAAGGCGCAACGACAGTAACGTATTATTTTGCATACCGTCTTATACTTTTGTACAACATTAGCCTAATATTGGACAAAAAACATGGCTGTAGTACTTATTTCTGGTGACGTTAAGAACAAACTGTGCCGTATTTTGAACCCAATACGAAACAATGAAGAAGTATTTAGAGGGTAATAAAAAACCCGGCGAGTGCACCACTGCCGGGCTATTTCTTTACGGTTCTGCGATTAGCTTTCAATCTTACACGGTGAAAGTTTCCAAACGCGTTCTACGTAGTCACGAATTGAACGATCTGAGGTAAATTTACCCATCTTCGCTGTATTGATGATTGCCATTTCTGCCCAACGCTCTTTGTCGCGGTATGCAGCATCAACTGCAATTTGTGCATCAGAATAAGCACGGAAATCTGCAAGCACCATGTACGGGTCACCGTTATCAAGTAAGCTTTGCTTAATTGACACCAATGCACCTGGTTTACCTGGCGTAAAGTAATCCGTTTCTAACCAATCCAGCACAGCTTTAATTTCTGGATCTTTATAGTAGTAGTCATGTGGGTTATAGCCATTCGCTTTAAGCTCGTTCACTTCTTCTACTGTAAGTCCGAAGATAAAGATGTTGTCATCGCCCACTTCTTCAGCAATTTCAACGTTTGCACCATCAAGTGTACCAATAGTTACCGCACCGTTCAGTGCAAGCTTCATATTACCGGTTCCTGATGCCTCTTTACCTGCCGTACTGATTTGCTCAGATACGTCAGCTGCTGGGATCATTTTCTCAGCCAGTGACACGCGGTAGTTTGGTAAGAATGCTACTTTAATCTTGTTATTTACGCGTGGATCGTTGTTGATCTTATCCGCTACCTTGTTAATTGCGAAGATAATATCTTTCGCAAGCTTGTAGCCCGGTGCCGCTTTAGCACCAAACACAAATACACGCGGGTGCATATCGTAATCAGGGTTTTCTAGAATACGACGGTATAACGCCATAATATTCAGAAGCGCTAAGTGTTGACGCTTATACTCGTGCAAACGCTTAATCTGCACATCGAAAATGGCGTTAACGTCTACTTCTATATCAAGTGACTTGCGAATTTCCTCTGCTAGCAACTCTTTGTTCTCAAGCTTCACTTTCATGAACTGCTTCTGGAACGTTTTATTGCTCGCAAATTTAGCTAACCCTTGCAGTTTGTCTAAGTCGCGCGGCCAGTCTTCACCAATCTTTTTATCGATTAGCTTAGACAGCGCTGGGTTACACGCTTTCAACCAGCGGCGTGGTGTAATACCGTTGGTTACGTTAGTTAGCTTACCTGGATATAGTTCATCGAACTCTGGGAACAGAGACGACTTAACAAGACGAGAGTGCATTTCTGCCACACCGTTAACGGCAAATGAACCGATTACCGACAGGTGGCCCATACGAACCATCTTCTCGTTACCTTCTTCAATGATTGAAAGCTTAGCTTTCATGGCATTGTCGCCAGGCCACTTCTTATCAACCTCTGCCATAAAGCGGTGGTTAATTTCATAAATGATTTCTAGATGACGAGGAAGGATCTTCTCAATCATGCGCGCAGGCCACTTTTCAAGTGCCTCTGGCAGCAAGGTGTGGTTGGTATATGCAAATACTTTTGTACAAATCCCCCACGCTTCATCCCAGCCAAGCTCTGCGCGGTCAACAAGAATGCGCATTAGCTCTGGTATAGAAATAGCTGGGTGCGTGTCGTTTAGCTGAATAACAACCTGATCGGCGAAACGGCTCCAATCGTCACCATGCGCACGCTTGTAACGACGGATAATGTCTTTAAGCGAGCACGAGCAGAAGAAGTACTGCTGAATAAGGCGAAGCTCTTTACCCGCTTCGGTCTCATCGTTTGGATAAAGTACTTTTGAAATCGTTTCAGCTGATACATTTTCACGTTGTGCATCAACATAACCACCCGCATTGAACACGTCCCAATTGAAGTAGTCAGACGCTTCTGACTGCCACAACCGCAATACGTTTACGGTTTTACCTTCGTAGCCTACAACCGGAATGTCCCACGGCACACCTTTTACAATTGAGCCAGGGTGCCATTCTTTCAGCACTCGTCCGTTGTCGCCATATTTAGTCTCTACATAGCCGTAAAGCGATACTTCTTGAATAGATTCTGGACGGCAAATTTCCCATGGATTACCGTAGTCACGCCAGCTGTCTGGTCGCTCGATTTGCGCACCGCTTTTAATTTCTTGGCGGAATAAACCGTGCTCGTAATGAATACCATAACCTATTGCAGGTAATTCCATTGTAGCCAGTGAGTCGATGAAGCAAGCCGCTAGTCGGCCAAGGCCACCATTGCCTAGCGCCATATCAGGCTCTTCTTCAAGAATGTCTGAAATTTCAACACCTAGCTCTTTCAACGCGCCACTAGCCACATCGAATAAGCCAAAGTTTTGCAGGTTGTTTGAAAGCAAACGGCCCATTAGGAATTCAGCAGAAAAGTAATGAACGGCGCGGGTGTCGTTCAGGTAATGACTTTTCTGGGTTTTGCGCAACCCTTCAAGTACTTGTTCTTGAATTGCAGCACACGTTGCTTTCCACCAAGCGTGATTGTTTGCTTTGTTTTCGTCGGTGCCTAGCGTGCAGTGTAAGTGTTTAATAACCGCTGCTTTGAATGCAGCCTTATCGATCACTGGAGAGGGTTGCGTCTTGGTCGCTTTTGCGTTCATTTTGCGTCTCACTCTTAAGTAGAAGCGGTGTTTACACACCGAAAACGTAATTTAATTACAGAATAACTTCAGAATATGACAGCAATATAGCAGCGCTTAAACGATTATGTTGTAATAATTTTGTTAAAATAACAAAAAATCGCATGAATTCGTATGCACTCATGCGATTTTTAACAATAAATTTACAAAAGCGAATTTAAAGTGATTGGTTTTTGTACTTATTTAATTATTTTTCCGACTAAGGCTTCGGCTTCAGCAATTAGATCCTGTAAGTGGCTTTCACCGTTAAAGCTTTCCGCATAGATTTTATAAATTTGTTCGGTGCCAGAAGGACGCGCTGCGAACCAGCCATTTTCTGTCGATACTTTAACGCCACCAATTGCCGCGTTATTACCTGGCGCATGGGTTTGAACGGCAGTGATAGGCTCGCCCGCCAACGTATCGCTAGTGACGACAGATGCATCCATCGCCGAAAGCTTTTGCTTTTGTTCAAGGGTTGCTGCCACGTCAACACGGCTGTAAACCGGTGCTGCAAATTTTTCCGTTAGCGCTTTGTAGTGCTCGCCAGGATCTTTGCCTGTGATGGCTAGGATTTCAGCTGCCAGCAAACAAAGAATAAAGCCGTCTTTGTCTGTCGCCCACGTGCTTCCATTGCGTTCAAGGAAGATGCCACCAGCACTTTCTTCACCCGCAAAACCAATAGTGCTGTTTGATAAACCATCAACAAACCATTTAAAGCCTACCGGCATTTCAGCTAAAGGTTTACCTAAGCTGTTGGCTACGCGATCAATCATACTGCTAGACACCAGTGTTTTACCGATATTTAAATCGCTAGGCCATTCTGGACGGTGGGTATAAAGGTAGTTAATAGCCACGGCCAAATAATGGTTTGGGTTCATTAGGCCCGCACTTTTGCACACAATACCGTGACGATCGAAGTCAGGATCATTGCCCCAAGCTAAGTCAAAGTTATCTTTCAGCTCGATAAGCCCTGCCATCGCATAGGCAGACGAACAATCCATGCGAAGCTTACCGTCTTTGTCGCGGCGCATAAAACCAAACTGTGGGTCAACCGCGTCGTTAACAACGGTAATGTCCAAGCCATATTTATCTGCAATTCGCGACCAATAACCTATGCCTGCACCACCTAATGGATCAGTACCTAACTTCAAGTTAGCTTTTGCAATCGCTTCCATGTCGATAACGCTTGCAAGATCTTCAATATAAGGTTCCATGAAGTCTTCTTCACGAACCAATTTGCGCGCGGTAGCTTGACGAATATCAATGCGCTTAACGTTTTTATTGCCATCGGCAATTAGTTCATTCGCGCGTTCTTGAATTTGCTTGGTTACGTCGCTATCGGCAGGTCCACCATGAGGCGGGTTGTACTTAAATCCACCGTCTGAAGGAGGGTTATGAGAAGGCGTAATGACGATACCATCTGCCTTGTCGGTGTTACCTGCGCGATTGTAGCGAATAATAGTACGTGAAATAACAGGTGTCGGCGTATAGCCCATGCTTTCATTGTCTGCGCGCTGCACGACAACATTGACACCGTTTGCACACAAAACTTCGATAGCGGTAATCATGGCAGGCTCAGATAACGCGTGGGTATCTTTACCAACGAACAGCGGACCGTCGATACCTTCTTGTTTACGATACTCTACCAATGCTTGGCAAATTGCACTGATGTGGGTGTCGGTAAACGTAGCGTTGGAAGCTGTACCTCTGTGACCTGACGTGCCAAAAGAGACCGCTTGACCCGGGTCATTCATATCCGGTTTATAGCTGTAATACTGGCTCACTAACTGCGCTACGTTAATGAGTTGCTCTTTTGCTGCATGCTGTCCAGCCTGCGGATGTAATGCCATGAAAAAAATCCTTATTTAGAAGTTTCGTTGTTCTATACCTTGGCTTGCTATTTACCTTCTGAAGAGAAACGCGCAATCACGGTTTCAATAACATCGGGTTGATAGCCTAAGTTACGCAAAACTTGTTCCAGCATATTCGTTTTCTTGGCAGTATTGTTATTTGTTACCACCCAGAACGGGCTATCAGGGATAGCTTTAGGATTAGTACTGCTGCCGTTTTCCAACAATGCCGCCTTACTTGTCGCAAAGTACGTACGGTTTTTACCTTTTATACTTTCAACACGAGTAAAGTTTTCTGCATTAAGCTTGTGCGCTGCACTTAAAACAAACAGGAATTGATCAACGCGCTTGGTAAATGTGCCTAATGCATCTTTTGACACCGCTTCAAGAATGTCTCTTTTCGAATGAGATTCTGTTGCTGGCGTTACTGAAGAAACTTCCGAAACCTTTTTAGCTGCCCTTGAGCTCGCAGGCGCTTTTGCTGCCGTTGCTTTAGCTGGAGCTTTCTTCGCTGCAGCCTTTGGCGCTGCTTTAACTGCTGAACTGGCTGTCGCTTTAGTAGGCGCTTTGGCTGGTGTTTTAGTCGCCACTTGAGTTTCAACTTCGGGTGTTGACTCACTTGCGTTATCTGCGGTTTCTACAACGTCTGTACTTTTTGGTTCGCTTGTTTTTACAGATGTAGATGAAGCCCCACCATGCTGGACACCGTGGGACACGGCACCGTCTTCAGGCAAAAGTAAACGTCTTAAAATTTGTGATGCACTCTCACCAATATGCTTCGTTTGGCTGGCGATGAAGGCATATAAATCGTCATCTATTTCAATGCTTTTCATAACTACTTCCTTTTTAAGAGGCACCATTATAGACAACACAGATAAACTACGCAGCACTTAATAACAGATGTTTTGCGGGAATCTATGCTAATAAGATAAGAAAGTGACGTTTTACTGCTTCCCAACCCGTCGTATTTGCTGTCGATAAAGTCCATGTAAGCCGTTTTTACTTTTTCAAAAATAGACGTCGCCTTAACAACATTAAGAACATAGGAGAAACAACTCAACGAACCATCAAGTCGCTGATATACCTGCGTATAAAATTTAACAGGTAATTCAATAGAAAGCCTTTCACTATCGTTGCTATTATTAAGAAGTAGTGACCTTCGAAACACCGCATTGTCGGCACTCGTTACCGTTCGCTAAACATGTAAACTAGAACATGAACTCAGACATGAACTTAAACATCATTGCGCAACATCCTTAGAAAAGCCTTAATCGCTTTCTCACTGTTTAATACGTAGTGTGACAGAGTAACTTTAAACTTAAGTGACAATTATATGCGCCAAGATATCATCAATGTACAGCGGGCTCTTAGTCAGAAAATTATTGGTAAAGATCACCAGTTAAAACTCGCAATAACTTGTTTACTTGCCAATGGCCACTTATTAATTGAAGACTTACCGGGAATGGGTAAAACCACCCTTTCTCATGCGCTTTCCCAAGTTTTTGGCCTACAATATTCTCGCATTCAATTTACTTCTGACTTACTCCCATCAGATATGTTGGGCGTAAACATTTTTCATAGTAATGAACAAGACGAGGCAAAGCGCTTTTCGTTTAGACACGGCCCTATTTTTAGCCAAGTGGTGTTAGCGGACGAGCTAAACAGAGCCAGCCCCAAAACACAAAGCGCCCTGTTAGAAGCGATGGAAGAGCGACAAGTAAGTATAGATGGTGTAACCCACACGCTACCCTCTCCATTTTTTGTTATTGCTACACAAAACCCAAGCTATCAATCGGGCACTTATCCCTTGCCAGAGTCCCAACTCGACCGTTTCTTTATGCGTATCTCTTTGGGCTATCCAGCGTGGGAAGCAGAAAAAGCCATGCTATTGCAACAGGATGCATCAGCACCGCTTGCACAAATACTAAATGAGGAGAATTTGCGCGAGATGCAACGAGAGGTAGCCACTATTCATACCAGCGATGCCATTATTCATTACATTCTAAGATTGGTGAGTGAAAGTCGAGAAAGTAATGATTACCCTAACCCCCTATCGCCACGAGCGAGTAGAGCGATACTACAAGGTGCCAAAGCTTGGGCGTTTGTTTCCGGAAAATCATATGTTACTCCCGAAGATGTACAGGCCGTCTTCGTGGCCATTACCGCTCATAGGCTAACATTGTCTTCACATCAGTTGGCACAAGGGCAGCAAACCCATGCTTTTGACGGTGAAAAACTGAGCCAGAAATTACTCGATAGTATTGACCCACTGGCAGCCTAGCATTCATGAATTTTCGGAGCGCTAAAGGTGCGTAGAATGCCAGCTTCACTTTCGAATTACCTACAACGCAGGCTATTAAAGTGGTTAGACAGGCGAGTTCCGGCTTCTCACGAACATCACCTCAACGTAAACAGTATTTTTATATTGCCGAGCGGATTCGGTTGGTCTTTTATTATTCTATCGCTGTGTTTGTTTTTACTTGGCACTAACTACCAAAACAACTTGATGTTGCTGCTTAGCTATTTGTGCTTAAGCATTATGCTATTAACGCTGTTTTACACTCATCAAAACTTTGCGCGTTTAGCGCTTAAAGCGACGCCCCCCAGTCCATTTCACTGTAACTTACAGGGTGAATTGCAGCTTCAGGTTATCCCTCACGCGGCAGCGCCAACGAAAACGTGCAATGGTGTATTAGCAATAAAGTGGCTAAATACAGCACGCCCCATGGAAACCGCTGTTAATGCAAGCAATCAAGATACCTCAGTGGATCAGCAGACGTACAGCTTTTCTTTAAACGACAATGAAGTTACGGATACAAGACAAACGCAAACCCTCAGCGTGCCTCTTCCAATACCAGTACGGGGGCGATTTGCACTGGGCAGACTAACCATTGCATGCGATTTTCCGTTGGGATTATACAAATGCTGGACCCACCTCGATTTTGACCAACAGGTTACTGTCTATGCAAAACCTCAAGAAGGTCCGGTCACTGTTAATAAGGTAGCGAGTTCTAATGAGTCGGATAGCGTCAGTCAGGTTAACGACCTTACAAGTAACGAGGACTTCTACGCATTAAACGATTACGAAGTTGGACAGCCGCTTAATCGCGTATCGTGGAAGCATGTGGCGAAAAACGGAAATTGGGTTTCGAAATCCTTTACCTCCTTGCAAAGCGACAGTTTTGTACTTTCAGTTCCCTCAAACATAGATGTGGAAACTGCCGTGTCGGCACTTACCTATGCAACATTGTCTTGGACAGGCGCAGACCGGGTATTTGGAATACAGTACAAAGGGCTTAACATTGCCCCTGCTCGCGGGGTAAAACATAGGCACGAATGTCTTAGTGCACTTGCTTGTTTGAATTCGCATTCATCACAAGCTTCTTCAACCTCAAATAAAACGGTCTCAATATCTTCCATAAAGAGTGAAAGAGCGAGGTCAACGAAATGAACTCCGCTATCTTAAGCCGTTTATCACAATTAACCGTTGTTAAAAGCGTGTTTAGCCAACCAACGTCCGTGGCTGTGCTTATGCTCTGCATAGCATTCTCTTTTATTCTTTTCACTCTCACCGCGCCGCTTATGACATGGGTAATCATGCTAGGCGGATGCGCAGTGATAGTAAGGACGGCAGGCCTTAGTGCGTTGAATAGTTTGCCAACATCACGCACGGTTAACTTGCTGGCGATATTGGCAGTGTTCGCATTATCGTGGTTTGGCTTCTCAGTAGGATTGCTTGATAGCATGATCAACCTATTGACCGTCGCGTGCGCGCTCAAAATCATGCTGGTTGAGAAAAAACGAGATTTTCACTTAATTGTATGTACCTGTTTGTTCTTGATCGGCTGCGGATTTATCTCGTCTCTAAGCGTATTTGCGTGGATTGGCTATACAGGAATACTGGCCCTGCTGCTATTCGCGACTGCCATTTATCACGGTGCAGGAATACCCAAATCAAAAAGCATTAAATTCGTGACCGTGCTTATTGTCCAAGCTTTCCCTATCGCGCTGCTACTGTTTTTACTGCTTCCCCAACTCCCTCCGCTTTGGCAGATGCCCACGTCAAAGTCGACTGAAACCGGGCTTTCTGACACGGTGACGCCTGGTGATATTGCGTCACTTGCAAGTTCATCTGAATTGGCTTTCAGCGCCACATTTGAAAACGCAGAAGCAGTCCCTGTTGCACCGTCCAGGTATTGGCGCGCTATGACCTTAGAACATTTTGACGGGAAAACCTGGTCTATTAGCAACAAACGCAAACAGGCAGAGCAGCAGTTAGCTTACATGGACAAGCCAACACCCTTGTCAGCTCTGGCCGAGGAAAATACGCCTCAAGTGATAAGTTATGAATTGATCGTGGAACCCACACAGCAAACGTGGCTGTTTGCGTTAGCGCCTTCGACCCCCAACAACCGCGAGAACAGTATTTTCGTAAGAAGTCTTTTTGATTTTACGTTAAGGGCGAATAGCCCAATATCCAGTAAGAAGGCGTTTTATCTGCGCTACTATCCAACTGCTCAAATCACTAGCGGAATAGGAAATTTTGAATCTCAACTAAACCTACAGGTTTCCATGAGTGGCAACCCACAAGCCAGGGCATGGGGACAGAGACTTGCCAAACAATACTCAAGCGCACAGCAAATAGTTAGCGCAATAATGCGTGAATTTAATCAAGGGGGCTTCCGCTACACCCTATCGCCGAACGCCATGCCTACCGACCCCATCGACCGTTTTTTATTTGAAGAACGCTCAGGTTTTTGTGCCCATTACGCAGGCGCCATGGTGTATGTGCTTCGCGCCGCAGGGGTACCGGCAAGAATGGTGACAGGCTACCAGGGCGGAAGCGCACTTAATGACAATGTGCTGCAAATAAGGCAGTACGATGCACATGCGTGGGTGGAAGCATTTATTGATGGTGTATGGATTCGACACGACCCAACGAGTATGGTGGCACCGTCACGCTTAACCTTGGGGCTTGAACGTGCGTTGGAAGAGCTTGGGGAGTCTCGTGAAGCGAGTATTTTGGGCGACCTTAGCAACGCTGCCATTTTTGCAACGTTACAAAGCTGGTTTCAACAGCTCGATTACTCATGGAGTAAATGGGTACTGGGCTTTGACAATACTGCGCAAACCAACATGCTTGAAGAATTACTAGGCTCGCTAACGCCGCAAAAAATGCAAGTTGTATTTCTTTCCGCCATTGGCCTAATTGGGCTTATTTTAGCACTTTATTTTTTACCCAAAACGCATCGCAACACACGGTCGCCCTCACACAGAGTTTTACTAAACGCAATAAAATGCGTTGAAGCTAAAACAGGAAAAGAAAGAGGGAATAAAACCTTGTCCGCCTTTATGAGTGAAGTTAATCCTTTGATAAACGAAGATGCTGCCAAGGCACTAACACTTCTGTGTGAACAATTTGAGCACGAAAAATACGCACACCGAACACAAGAGGCAAAAGTTTATCCAACCATGAAGCGTCAGCTAAAAATGTTAAAACAGGCATTAAAGTAGGAAATAGTAAAACCGATTGCACCTTAAACACTCACACTCCCCCCCTTTTTAGTGCAGACTAATTAATAGTGCCTTGGCGCAAGCGACTATCAACACAGCCACGAATTTACACAAGCCATTGTTTTAAATAGCAATAAATAACACGTTTAGGTACATTTTGGTTATTGGCACTTTTTTAGCTTTGTACAAATGGATAACAAAAGTACGAAGGCGCTTATACAAGTATTAGTTGCCAACGGGCTTTAGAATACAAAGGCGTACACATAACCGACGGTTTATTTGTTAGCTACCACAATGCATGAGTTTCGGACAAAGGCGTCCCCAGTTCTTTCTTACGAGAGCGCTGCGGACGCCTTTTTTTGATCTTCTGGAACGCATTGAAACAGTAAACGCCAACACACAGATGACAACTTATTAATAACGACAACGTGAGGTGAAACCATGGCTTATCTTCTCCCCGCTGAGTTTGCAACCAAGATGGTAGATGCAGGCGAAGCCAAAATTTATATGTCTACACGAGATACTCTAATTCGCGCTTATATGGCAGGTGCAATATTGGCCCTTGCCGCTGTTTTTGCCGTTACCATTGCCGTTCAAACCGGCGTGTTTCTTCTTGGCGCAGTGTTATTCCCAGTGGGCTTTTGTATGCTCTACCTTATGGGGTTTGACCTATTAACCGGCGTGTTTGTACTTACCCCACTCGCTTGGCTTGCACAGCGACCTGGCGTCACGCCAAAACAAATTCTACGGAATTGGGGATTAGTATTCTTAGGTAACTTTGGTGGCGCATTAACCGTGGCCTTTATGATGTCGTTTATTTTTACCATGGGGTATAACGTGGATGGCGGTGCCATCGCGACTAAGGTAGCCAGCATTGGCGAAGCTCGTACATTGGGCTACGCAGAACACGGCGTTGCAGGCTGGTTCACCATTTTTATTCGCGGCATGTTGTGTAACTGGATGGTGTCGCTAGGCGTAGTGGGTGCAATGATTTCAACTCACGTTAGCGGAAAAGTACTAGCCATGTGGATGCCAATCATGCTGTTCTTCTTTATGGGTTTTGAGCACTCAGTAGTAAACATGTTCCTTTTCCCATTTGGCCTTATTATGGGCGGCGACTTCTCGGTTATGGACTACTTCATTTGGAACGAGATCCCAACTGCACTTGGAAATCTTGTTGGTGGCCTCGCCTTTACTGGACTAACCCTGTACACCACCCACGTTAAGACGCTACCCAAACGTACTATCCCTGTTGATAAAGCCGCTGCATCGCAAACACTGCCTATTTAATTAAGGCGCTTATCTTAAAGCCATCATGCCTTGTCCCTACAAGACACGTCATGATGGCGTTATCCGTTTCCTTGGAAATAACTAATTGGGCTCATAATTAAATATGCAGGTAAGAAGCAATTAAACATGAATGAGCGAGCCGCGTTAAACGCCCCAATTAACCCACCAGCTAACACGCTCAGTGTAAGTGCATTTTCTACAGCCGGCGTTAAAGCGATAAACCAAGATGCATACGCTTTCCATGTCTCTGATAACCCAAATCAAAGCAGCGTTTTTGTTATCGCTGACGGTGTAAGTAGCAGTACGGTTAGCCAGGTTGCTAGCGACTTTGCTACCAGTCAGTTTATTAAACTGTTTAAAATAGCGCCGGAACAATGGTCGGTTAAGACGCGCGCTGAAACCATTATTAAAGAGATAAACGCGCTGCTTTACACACGTACGCAAAGAAGTCCCTTTTGCTATACACCAGAAAAAGGTTATGTGTGCACGTTAACAGTGGCAGTGGTAACAGGCAATCACATGGATGTATTTCATGTGGGGGATTGTCAAATTCAGGCTATTTCTAAGAACGCACAGTCGCCTGTCTTACTCACAAAACCTCATCGTCAAGTATCGGAAAGTGAGCCTTCGCAGAGTTATCTTACTAAAGCATTAGGCGTTCAAGCACATATAGATATCGACCACACAACACTCACCCTCAACTCATCGAGCACGTTTTCGATAAGTAGCGACGGCGTTTATGAGTTTGTTTCGCTACCCACCATTCTTATGAAAATCAGTGAGGCCGATACGCTTTCTGAAAACCAAGCTGCGTTGGTAGTACATGAGGCATTTACTAGAGGAAGCGATGACAACCTCACCTTACTTCTCGTAAAGGTTCTTGTAGCTAGCCATGATGGCCTAGACGATCACAGACACCCACTGTATACAGGCGTTTCAACTTCACCTCATTCATCTGTACTTAACAGGCCGTTGGGCAACCAACTGATAACCAATTCTGAGGTTTCTGATGCTGCGATTCATTACTCAAATCAGCAGTCTGATGAACATGTATGCGAAGAGCCTGCTGCCGCAAATTTTAAGACGGGTGATGATGTTGATGGACTGAAGCTAGAACGACAGCTTTATACGTCGGCCCGAAGCCATGTTTTTATTGCCACCCATTCGTCTTGTGAAGCTACGCAGACAAACAGCCCTGTGGTTGTAAAAACGCCGGCTACCGACTTTACCCTATCACCAGAAATGGTAAATGGGTTCCTAATAGAGAGCTGGTTTTCGAGACGGATTAATTCGGCACACGTTATTAAAAGCCCAACGTTTACTGATTTGGGTTTACCGTACCCTCCTTCTGCTTTTTACAGCGTAAGTGAATATATTCAAGGTCAAACGCTAGCTCAATGGGCTGTTGATAATCCTACGCCGCCATTAGAGCAAGTTAGGAATATAATCGAGCAGGTTGGTAAAGGTTTACAGGCAATGCACCGTCAGGGCATTGTTCATAGGGATATACGCCCCGACAATATTATTATTAGCGAACAAGGGCACTGTACTATTATAGATTTGGGTTCAGCAGCCTTAGCCGATGCACCAAGCCTCTATAGTGACACACCTATTCCTGGCGCTGCACTTTTTTCCGCACCTGAATACTTTTTAGGAAATGTAGGCACAGAGCGCTCTGATCTGTTTTCCTTAGCCGTACTCACCTACTATCTCTTGTGCGGGCGTTACCCCTATGGCACAAAGCTCGCTCACTGTCGCACGTTGGCCGAGCAGAAAAAGTTAAAATACCAAACCGCATTGGCTCCTAATCGGCCAATACCTAATTGGGTTGATAGCGCTCTTAAACGTGCTTTGCATGTGAACCCTGACAAGCGATTTTCTTCACTATCTGAGTTTCTTTTTTCGCTTCGCTACCCAAATCCATCACAACATACGGCGTACGAGCCGTTAGTAAAACGACACCCTCTTTTTGTGTACAAGGTGCTAATACTGGCACTTATTTTCAGCAATCTAGTTACGCTCATTTTGTTTAACTAACCCTTTAAGGAAATGCAAATGATTACATCGAGAACCCAAGTTACCGACATGATCCAGTCAGCCAAAATTTTAAAAGGCATAAAGTGGAGTCAGATTGCCGAAGTTGTTGGTCAGTCAAAAGAATGGAGTACAGCAGCTTGCTTAGGACAAATGGCCATGACAAAGCAGCAAGCTGAATCTGTAGGTGAGTTACTTGAGCTTACCGACGAAGCGATTGCCTGGCTTCAAATCGTGCCTTACAAAGGCTCATTACCCACAGAAGTCCCTACCGACCCGCTTATTTATCGCTGGTATGAATTGGTGAGTGTGTATGGCACTACATTAAAGGAATTAATTCATGAAGAGTTTGGCGACGGCATCATGAGTGCCATTGATTTTTCTATGGATTTACAGCGCGAAAACGATCCTAAAGGTGACCGTGTCAGCGTAGTTATGTCAGGGAAGTTTCTGCCATATAAGATGTACTAAACGTATTTCAGGATGGGACACCCGACATAAAAAAAGCCGGTCATGCGACCGGCTTTTTAGTATTTCTTGAAGCGTAAGCTAACCCAAAGTCAGCTTACGTTCGCAAAGGCTAATTACTTAGCAGCTTTACGTGCTTTCGCTTCTTCAATTACTTTGTCAGCTACGTTCTGAGGACAAGCTGAGTAGTGGCTGAATTCCATAGAGAACTGACCACGACCAGATGTAATAGTACGTAGGTGACCGATGTAACCAAACATCTCAGATAGAGGTACGTCAGCCTTGATGCGAACGCCAGTAGCGCCAGCTTCTTGGTCTTTGATCATACCACGACGACGGTTAAGGTCACCGATTACGTCACCAACGTTGTCTTCTGGGCTGAACACGTCAACTTTCATCACAGGCTCAAGAATTTGAGGACCTGCTTTTGGCATTGACTGACGGAATGCACCTTTAGCTGCAATTTCGAACGCGATTGCTGATGAGTCAACTGCGTGGAAACCACCGTCGAATAGCTCAACTTCAACGTCTAGTACTGGGTAGCCCGCTAGAGGACCTACTTCCATCATACCTGCAAAACCTTTTTCGATTGCAGGGAAGAATTCTTTAGGAACGTTACCGCCCACAACAGTAGATGTGAACTTGAAGCCAGAGTTAGTTTCGCCCGGACGGATGCGGTAATCAATCTTACCGAACTGACCAGAACCACCAGACTGCTTCTTGTGCGTGTAGCTGTCTTCAACTGCTTGTGTGATAGTTTCACGGTAAGCAACTTGAGGTTGACCAACTTCTAGCTCAACGCCGTAAGTACGCTTCAAGATGTCTACTTTGATATCTAGGTGAAGCTCACCCATACCTTTAAGGATGGTTTCGCCAGAATCTTCGTCAGTTTCAACTTGGAAAGATGGGTCTTCTGCTACTAGTTTACCGATAGCGATAGACATCTTTTCGTTAGCGCCTTTGTCTTTTGGCTTAACAGCAATCGAGATTACTGGCTCAGGGAAGATCATTGGCTCTAGTGTACATGGGTGCTTAGGATCACATAGTGTGTGACCAGTTTGAACGTTCTTCATACCAACAACAGCTAGGATGTCACCTGCTTGTGCTGAAGTAAGTTCAGTACGTTCATCAGCGTGCATCTCAACCATACGGCCGATACGCTCAGTTTTACCCGTTGCGCTGTTAAGAATAGTGTCGCCTTTGTTTAGCTTACCAGAGTAGATACGGATAAACGTAAGGGCACCGAAACGGTCGTCCATGATTTTGAACGCAAGTGCACGGAACGGCTCGTCAACAGATACTGTTGCAACTTCACCAGTAGGCTCACCCGTTTCTTCGTCAGTTAGATCTTGTGGATCAACTTCTGTTGGAGAAGGTAGGAAGTCTACAACCGCGTCAAGAACTAGCTGAATACCTTTGTTCTTAAATGCAGAACCACAGTATGTTGGGAAGAACGCTAGGTCACGAGTACCTTTACGGATACAACGCTTGATGTCTTCTAGAGACGGCTCTTCACCATCCATGTAAGCCATCATTAGGTCGTCATCTTGCTCAACAGCAGTTTCGATTAGTTGCTCACGGTACTCGTTAGCCTTATCAACCATATCTGCTGGGATATCTACAACTTCGTAGTTTTCAGGAAGACCTGAATCGTCCCAGATGTACGCTTTCATATCTAGAAGGTTAACAACACCTGTAAACTCGTCTTCGATACCGATTGGAAGCGTCATTACTAGTGGGTTAGCAGCAAGTACTTTCTTAACTTGGCCAACTACACGGTAAAAGTCTGCACCCATACGGTCTAGTTTGTTTACGAAGATTACACGCGCAACTTCTGATTCGTTAGCATAACGCCAGTTAGTTTCTGACTGAGGCTCAACACCGCCAGAACCACAGAATACACCGATACCGCCGTCTAGTACTTTAAGTGAACGATATACTTCAACTGTAAAGTCAACGTGTCCCGGAGTATCGATGATGTTCATGCGATGATCTTTCCAGAAACAGGTTGTTGCCGCTGACTGGATGGTAATACCACGCTCAGCTTCCTGCTCCATGAAGTCAGTTGTTGATTCACCATCGTGAACCTCACCAGTTTTATGGATTTTACCAGTAAGCTTCAAGATACGTTCTGTTGTGGTAGTTTTACCCGCGTCTACGTGGGCGAAAATACCAATGTTTCTGTAATGAGATAAGTCTGACATTAGTTCACTTTCATTGGTTCAGAGTAAAAAAACGGCCGGATTATAAAGGATTTCTATACCAGATTTACACCTTTTTTAGCATAAACCTTAAATTCGTTTGCTAAAATCCGCGCCACCATTAATTCTTTTCTTTAAGTATCAATAACTTATTAATTAATGACACTTTTTTGAAAAATAACAAAATCACACCTCATCTTTTGAAGTGCGAACAATTGTTACTGTAACTTCATCTCTGTCGTGGTAGAGATGCCTCACCTTCACCGCAAATGCATCTTCCAAAGCATTTAATCGGCCCCTTAGCAACGTCATGGCTTCAACTACAGTTTCATAACGTTGTTTCATAGGTAACTTTAAATTGAATATTGCGTGCGTTGCCCAGTGCTTAACTAACCAATCACCCATCAATTTAGCTACCCTATCGGGTTGCTCTATCATATCACATACCAGCAAATCTACACGACCAAATTGTGGTCGATAGGTAAACCCGTCTGCCGCGTGATGTTCAACCAAACCCGTGCTCATTAAACTATCGGCTACAAGTCCATTGTCGATAGCTTCAACATACATTCCGCGCTTCACCAGCTGATATGTCCAACCGCCCGGGCATGCACCTAGGTCCACGGCACGTCCACCGCTTCGAAGTACCTTAGCCTGCTGTTTGTCGCTCAGCATATTCACTAAGGCATCTTCAAGTTTAAGCGTCGAGCGGCTCGGCGCATCACTTGGGAACTTTAACCGGCAAATACCCAAGTGATCGCCACTAGCATGACTGGGTAATGTATAGCCAATATGGCAAATCTCAAATGACTCAAAGAAAATATGTAGCTTTGGTTTACCTAAGTTTTCCTTTGCGGTGAGCCATCCCGCTTTTCTTAGGGCTTGGCGAAGAGGAACCGTAAACTTTCGGCAGAACTTTGCGAGGGTTTTACCTTCTTCTGTATCTGGGTATTCGACGTCTATGGCGCCAAAAATTTGAAATGGTTTTTCTACCTCTTTTAGGGCCTCAAGCACTTGCCCTACTCTGTCTTCTTTTTCTATATCGGTAAGAGTGGCAAAAACTGCCACCAGCTGACGAGGAAAAATACTGTCGTGAACAGCAAACTGAGTAATGGTTTGCTCTAGCTGCGAGCCATCATATAAATGATAAAGTACAAAGCCACTGTTCTTCTTCGACACTGGGTAGCCATAACATTGGGCTTCACCGTAACGAGAGGTAAGCTCGTTAGCCGTATCGTTTTCATAACCAGGTCGGCAATAACCTAAAATACTGGTGTTAGACATTACCTGCCCCCGGCATGTGGTGAGTTTTGTTCTGCTCTTCTTTTTGTTGCTTGTTTAAATCATGACCTTTTATCAGTCCTATCACTAACGACACCCATCCAATAATAAAGAACATGCCACCCAAAGGGGTTATCGGGCCAAACCATTTTATGCTGCTTATTCCTAGCGCGTATAAACTTCCACTAAACAACACCGTACCGGTAACGAAACAAAACGCTACCCGATTTGCCCACGTCGATGAGACAACGCCTGACAGCGCAGGCAAAAGCAGCAAGGCTAATGCGTGATACATTTGATAACGCACGCCAATTTCAAACGTGTTGAGCTGCTGTGCAGTTAATACGCTTTTTAAACCATGTGCGCCAAACGCACCTAGCACGACAGAAAGGCCCGCTAGCAATGCGCCTGCAATAAGATAAGGTTTAGCAACGGTGGCAAACCCAAGTTTTTCAGTTTTCATTAAATTAGTCTTTCGCTCTGATTTCTAATTAACCATTAATTATTTAAATGGGCTTCAATAAAAGAAGCGGTAAGCGTGGCAGCGGTAACAATATGTTCTTCCTGCGTTTTGCCACTTGCTTTGCGAGGCTTAAAACTGTGATCGCCGTCGTCTAAATAGGCGCATTCAATGTCTGTAGATAATACGCTGCGCTTTTTGTAATCCTCTACTTCGCTCTTTGTACCAAAGGTATCTCGTTCACCCTGAATAATAAGCAAAGGCTTAGACGCCGTTTGCAGATGGTCGGTGCGTGTTTTTTCTGGCTTACCAGGAGGATGGAACGGATAGCCCAGCGCTATCGCGCCTTTTACATTGCTCACCGCTTCGTACACCATGGTCGCCATACGCCCGCCCATCGACTTTCCACCGATGAACACAGGCAAGTTATGCAAGGCTTTGTTATCTTTGCTGCAGGTTTCAATCACCGCAGTAAAATGTGACATAAGTTTATCGGCTTTATCGGGAGGCCTACGCTTACCGGTAGCTTTTATGGTTTGCATATAGGGAAAGTTAAAAAGAACGGTTGATATACCTCTAGCAACAAGTTCCTTCGCAATGTCTTGCATGAACTCATGCTCCTTACCGGCGCCGGCTCCATGGCCTAGTATCAAACACGCTAAGGGCTTATCGGCTTCATGCAATTCAATGTCAAAACTAGGCTGTTCAGCAATGGTGTTCAACTTAGTCATATTACAACAAGTCCTCTTGTTCAGCTTCGACCAGCGCTAAGATCCAGTCTCTAAATGCCGCAATCTTACCGAGTTCAGCCTGTGATTCCTCACACACGAGATAAAACGCATCGCGACTCTCTACGCGTTCTTCAAACGGCATAACTAGCCTTCCCGCTTCAATTTCCGGTCTTGCAAGTACCGTGTTACCCAACGCAATGCCTTGACCGAGTGCAGCGGCTTGCAAAACTAGCATGGAGTGACTGAAAACCGGTCCTTGGTTAACGTTTACGCCAACCACACCTACATGCTTCAACCAATTTTTCCATGCAGTACGGCTTAAGTCGTGAAGCAACACGTGGTGCCGTAAGTCAGACAGGCTGGATAAAGGTTTGGGGCCTTGAAAAAGCATTGGAGAGCAAAGCGGAGTAAGAAACTCTCGATGTAGCTGGTCGGCTTGAAGACCAGCCCAACGACCTTTACCGTAATATATCGCAACGTCTACATCGTCTTCTAAGAAGCCTTCATCGAAATCAACTGCCTTGATGCGTACGTCGATGTCTGGATGCGCCAAACTAAACTTATGAATACGGGGTACCAGCCATTGGCTCGCAAAGCTGGGCGGCATCGCTACCGTGATAGCACCTTTACTGCCCTTCGCAAGTAGCCTTTCTGTCGCATCTTGTAAGTTTTTGAAGATATCTTTTAGCTCAAGAAAATAAGCTTGACCTTCTTCGGTTAGAAGCAGGGTTCTATTTCTTCGAAGAAATAGCTTCATCGATAAGAAATCTTCAAGCGCTTTTATCTGGTGGCTAACGGCAGCTTGCGTAACAAACAGCTCATCGGCAGCCTTAGTAAAGCTCAAATGGCGAGCAGCCGCTTCAAACGATTTCAAGGCGTTGAGAGGGGGTAAACGTCGATGCATATATCGTTTTTAATCCAGTGTGACCGAAGCATGACAAATTCATTAGTTTTTCTAATGACAACCCATACTTTTACTCGTTTTATTTTTCACCACCCACTGACTATAATTTACCCGAAATTAAAAAAGAACATTTAATTTCAGCATTTTATGATGAACATTTGTTAAACATTTTAACATTCATCAACAATTATTTAATTATTTTTATTAGGTGTGAAAATGAAAAAATTACTTTTAGCTAGTGTTTCTGTAATGGCTTTTGTAAGCGCTGCTGCAAATGCTAACGCACAACCAGAAAAGATCAATCTACAATCGTTAATCAACACAGCAATGACCAGCGTAAAAATGGCCGAAGTACTGCCAGAAAACGATGCGCACATTGTTGTGAAAAAGCAGTCTAAAGCGATTTTAGCTGAAGAGACGCAAGTTCAGCTTCACAAGAACTTATTAGCAATGACAAAAGGTGAAGAGCGCGTAAACGTTTCTGAAGCGGAATAAGCAACTCACACACCTGATACGCATGCCGGTGCTTGCACCGGCATACGCCATCAAATACTAGCTTAGGTATTACTTGTATCTAACGCGTCAAAACCTTTCACCAATTCATCTAGTGCTTTCATCTGCTGCAAGTAAGGCTCTAATTTTGCCAACGGCAGTGCGCAAGGCCCATCACATAGTGCTTCATCTGGGTTAGGATGCGCTTCTATAAATAGCCCTGCCAAACCTAATGCCATACCACTTCTGGCCAACTGTGCAGCTTGCGCTCTACGACCATCTGCAGACGTCGCTCGGCCACCCGGCATTTGAAGTGCGTGAGTCGCATCAAATATTACTGGGGCATATTCTTTCATTGCGTCCATGCCAAGCATGTCCACAACTAAATTGTTATATCCAAAGCAGCTACCACGCTCACAAAGAATAACCTTATCGTTCCCCGCTTCGCCTAGTTTTCCTATGATGTGACGCATTTCATGCGGTGCTAAGAATTGAGGCTTTTTCACATTGATAACGCTACCGGTTTTTGCCATTGCAACCACAAGGTCGGTTTGGCGCGCCAAGAAAGCAGGCAGTTGAATAACATCCACCACTTCAGCTACGGGAGCTGCTTGGTGCGGTTCGTGCACATCAGTGATAAGCGGAACGTTAAAGGTCGACTTAATTTCTTCAAAAATACGCAACCCTTCTTCCATGCCAGGCCCACGGTAAGAAGTCACAGATGAACGGTTCGCTTTATCAAACGAGGCTTTAAAAACGTACGGAATATTGAGCTTTTGCGTTACTTCAACATAGTGTTCTGCAATACGCATAGCGAGATCGCGAGACTCAAGTACGTTCATTCCACCGAACAGAGCAAACGGCAAGTGGTTGGCAACGTCAACGTTACCTACATTAATAATCTGTTGAGATTCAGACATTATCTATTTCCAATTAAATCTTAAAAAAGAGGTTGTTTGGTTACAGCAACCATAGCCGTTGCCATAAGCACAACAAGCGCTGCTACGAAAAAGCTCCATTTGCCTAACGCTGTTTTGGCTTTTTTCAATGCAAACAATCCAAACACTATGTACAGCACCACGCCCACAACTTTAAATGTGAGCCATGCATTAACTAAAGGATATTGAGACAAAATAATGCATAGCCAAATTGCGCTGGCTAATAGCACGGTATCAATGATATGAGGGAGAATTTTAACCCATTTTTTGCTAAGTGCTGTAGCGTCGAATTGACTCCATATAAAGCGAAAGACAAAAAATAATATGCTCAAGCCAACGGCGGTCATGTGAAGGTGTTTAGTCATCATGTACATAATGTGTTCCTGTTCTTATTAGATAGTAAGGCTGCTTCTGGTTACTTTAACACAGGTGTTAATTGAGCCGATTTAGTTTTACAGCAATGCAAAATTCAACAGACTCAGAATACGAGTAGCAGACTCAAAAAAACAGGTGCATGTAGCACCTGCCTTCGTTTTAATTATGGCGCCTGTTTAGAGGCTGTTATTGTAACGTATTACAGTACGTAAATAACGGAGAAATAAATCATTATGCGTCAGGGAATTGAGCTTGAATTGCCATAAAGGCCGGAAGGTCATTTAGCATACACTGAACTAAATCAGGGTCGAAGTGCTTGCCACTTTCCTCTTTCAATACGGCTTCAACCTTATCAATTGTCCACGCAGGCTTATACGGCCTTGCGTTTAACAGTGCATCAAACACATCAACTAACGTGGCAATACGGCTTTTTATATCAATTTCTTCGCCTTTAAGCCCGTCTGGATATCCCTTTCCATCCCAGCGTTCGTGATGTTGCTTTGCTAACATTGCTGCAAGTTGGATAGTGGGCCGGCTTGAATCTCGCAAGATCTGGTAACCAAATTCAGCATGCTGACGTATTTTAAATACTTCCTCTTCGGTTAACGGCGTCGTTTTGTGCAAAATAGATTTAGGCACTATAGACGTCCCAATATCATGGAGTGGCACGGCAAGGCGTAATGCGTGGATGTCTTGCTCGTTCAGCCCAACCTTTTCTGCCAACAGTTGCGCCATTTCAACCATTCTTGTGAGATTATTTGATGCATTTGACTCATGCTCTAACGCTCGACCTAAACGCTCAATTATTTCTTTCTGCGTCGCTTCAACATCTACGGTTTTAAGTACGTTGTCAAAAGCAAGCTGAACACTGTCTGAAAAGCGTTTTACCAGATGACGATCACTTTCCCCTATTCGTCTCGGTAATCCTGACAAGTACAAGAGTGCGCCATTGTGGCTTTTACTGTTGCAATAAGCCACAACGTGATCTTCTGCATAAACAATTTGCTTATCGCGCATGGCTCTTGCGCACAGGGCATATTCTTGTGCGCTAATCGCGTCTTTTAAAGGCACCCCTTCCTTACTGGCGTACTCACCGTTGCCAGCAAAAACATATAGTTCGTCGTCACCCAGTTTGTTGTTGCTGGTATTAATAGTACGCGATGTGGTTGCCACCGCTGTAGTAATGTAGGCTGCATCCTTTGAACAGCCCAGAATAGATGCCAGCTGTTGAATGATGCCCTGCATGAACTTTTCGAGGGAACGGGAGGAAAATAAATCCACAGACGCATCTATAATTTTTTCAAGGCCGCGTCTATTTTCTTCGATAACGATAATATCTCGATATGAGCGGAGCGCTGCAATGATAACAGTAAAAAGTTTTTGCGCGGTCAGTTCGGTTTTCGACTTGTAGTCGTTGATGTCGTAATTAATGATGACATCTTTTTCAGGGGCTTGGCCAGGTTGTCCAGTACGCAAAATAATACGCGTGAAATGATTGTCTAATTCGTTACGAACATACTCCGCCACTTTAAGACCGGCGTCATCAGTCTCCATAACAACATCAAGTAACACAACGGCGATATCATCATGGGTTTTGAAAATGGCCTTCGCTTCCTCTCCGCTATAGGCACTAACAAACTCAAGGGTTTTGCCATTTAAACTAAAGTCATTTAGCGCCAGCTTGGTAACGGCGTGTACTTCGGGTTCATCATCAACAATGAGTACTTTCCAGCTACCCAGATCATCTACTTCATTTTCATCGTCATCTTCTGCGAAAAGAAAGTCATCATTCATCTGGTACGTCCTGTAGTGTAAGAGATTGTTTAACTTAGTGCTTTTTGAGGTCTTACAACCGCTTAATAGATACTAATGTAAAACAAAATATTAGCAAGTTTGCAATTAAATTTTGATAACTACAGAAAAGATAACTTCTTTGAAGGTTAAAACCTACTGCCACTGTCCTAGCGTTACACGGTCATTGTCGCCGTAGTCTTTAATAGTTTTGACGTCTATAAATCCCGCATCTGCAAGCAAAGCGTTAACCGCTGCCCCTTGGTCAAAACCGTGTTCGAATGCGAGCAGCGCGCCTTTATTGAGGTATTGAGGTGCGTTATTGATTATGTGTTTAATGTCGTCTAGACCATCACTACCCGAAGTTAATGCTGTTTTAGGCTCAAAACGCACATCGCCCTCATTAAGGTATGGACTGGATTCTTCTATGTAAGGTGGGTTTGAAACAATAATGTCGAAGGTTTGATCTGCCAGAGCACTAAACCAGTCACTTTGAACAAAATGCGCATTGGCTATGCTATTAGCGTGGGCATTACGGGTAGCAAGGTTCACCGCCCCTGCTTGAAAGTCTACGCCAGTAACGGATGCTTCTGGCAGTTCGCTCGCTAATGCCAAAGCAATAGCGCCCGTACCGGTTCCCAAATCACAGATTGATAGGGATGCAGAGGATTGTTGATTTGCCCAATTAAGCACTTGCTCAACCAGCACTTCGGTATCAGGTCGTGGAATTAAGGTATCTGGCGAGGTAAACAGTGACAGGGTCCAGAAATCACGCTTGCCGATAATATAAGCCACGGGCTCACCCCGTTTACGCTTGGCCACATCTGATTCAAATTGCGCTTTTTGGGTGGCATTCAAGGTTTTATCAGGCCATGTGAATAGGTAAGTTTGTGACTTACCTAGAACGTTCGCCAACATGACTTTGGCATCAATGGAGGGTGACTCCCCACCCTCTAGTTGCTCAGCAGCCCATGCTAGGGCGTTGTCTATGCGCATTGTTTTTCTATAAACAGTTTATGTAACAAGACAGCGTTATTCGTCCGACAGTGAAGCCAACAGATCGGCCTGATGCTCTTGCAAAATTGGGTCGATAAGCTGTTTCAGATCACCTTCCACCACTTCATCTAAACGATAAATAGTTAGGTTGATACGGTGATCGGTTACACGTCCCTGCGGGAAGTTATAAGTACGAATTCGCTCAGAGCGGTCACCGCTACCGACTAGGCTCTTACGGGTAGAAGCCTCTTCTGCTGCACGCTTTTCTTCTTCAATCTGATTTAAGCGCGCTTGAAGTACCGACATCGCTTTCGCACGGTTTTTGTGCTGTGAACGCTCGTCCTGACATTCCACTACCAAGCCTGTTGGCAAGTGGGTAATACGAATCGCCGAGTCGGTTTTGTTAACGTGCTGACCACCCGCACCTGATGCACGGAAGGTATCGATGCGAAGCTCTGCAGGGTTAATTTCAATTGCCTGCGACTCTGGAATTTCTGGTAATACCGCCACAGTACATGCCGAGGTATGGATACGGCCTTGTGATTCGGTTTCTGGTACACGCTGTACGCGGTGACCGCCCGACTCGAATTTCAATACGCCGTACACGCCATCGCCGCTAACATTCGCAATGACTTCTTTATAACCGCCATGCTCACCTTCATTGGCGTTAACCAACTCTACACGCCAGCCACGACTTTCGGCATAACGGCTGTACATGCGGAACAAGTCACCTGCGAATATTGCCGCTTCGTCACCACCCGCACCAGCGCGAATTTCCAAGAAACAGTTGTTATCATCGTTAGGATCTTTTGGCAGGAGTAGCACCTGAAGTTCAGTTTCAAGGCGTTCAATTTCCGCCTTGGCATCTTTCATCTCTTCCTGCGCCATCTCGCGCATGTCGGCGTCGTCTTCATTCAGCATTTCCTGCGCTGAAGCCAAGTTTTCTTGTGCTTGCTGATAAGCATTAAAGCCTGCCACTACATCTTCTAGCTGACTGAACTCTTTTGACAAGTTGCGAAACTTATCCTGATCGCCGATAACTCCAGGGTCGCCTAACAACGCCTGAACTTCTTCGAAACGCTCGACTAAGTGTTCGAGTTTCCTAACTACCGACTCTTTCATATGCTTCTTATTACCTTATTTATTTTCGTCTGACGAAAAGTCAGATAAATCTAATGCCTGTCCCATCCATCGGCTCAATGCCGGGTCATCGTGCATGGCAGCCTCGCGTAACGCTAAGGTAGTTGGGTGCAATAGCGTATTAGTTAATTTATACGCCATTTCTTCTAATACCGTTTCGGCATTTTTACCTTCTGCTAATTGCGCTTTGGCTTTTTCCACAATATCGTCACGCTGTGCCATGCCTTTCTGGCGATACTGTCTTACTAAATCTATCGATTGCTGCGACTGCTTCCACGTCATGTAGTCGCCAGCTTGTTTGTCGATGAGCTTTTCCGCTTCTTTTGCTGCTTGCTCGCGGTTTTCTAAATTCTTCTGAACAATATGCTGCAAATCATCAACGGTATAAAGATAGGCATCGCCTAGCTCGTTAACCTCTGATTCGATATCTCGTGGTACTGCAAGGTCAACCAAAAACATCGGCATGTTTTTGCGCTGCTTAAGGGCTTTCTCCACCATACCCTTGCCAATTAAGGGCAGTTGGCTAGCGGTAGAGCTTATCACGATATCAAAGTCTTTTAAGTGCTCTGGCACCTGCGATAAGGTAAACACACTTGCATCTAGTGTTTCAGCTAAGGCTTCTGCTCGCGCTACGGTTCTATTCGCCACCGCCAAACAGCTCACGCCCTGCTCTTTCAAATGCTGAGCCACAAGTTCAATGGTTTCGCCAGCTCCCACTAATAACACTGAACGTTTTGGTAGTTCAGCGAATATATGCTTGGCCAACTGAACGGCTGCATAAGCCACGCTTACCGCGTTTGCACCTATATCTGTTTCACTGCGAACTCGCTTCGCCACCGAAAACGTATGTTGAAACAGCTTATCAAATTCGCTGCTCACCATACCTGAGTGTTTTGCATCACCAAACGCCTGCTTCACCTGACCTAAGATTTGAGGTTCTCCCAAAATCAGTGAATCAAGTCCGCTGGCTACACGCATAATGTGCTTTACCGCTTCATCCTGCGCGAGCACATAGCTGTTATTGGCAATCTCTTCTACATCCAAGTGATGGAAATCACTTAACCATTGTAAAAGCTTTTGGCCTGTGTCGTCTTGAGTATTAACGTATAGCTCAGTGCGGTTACAGGTCGATACAATGACAGACTCATCTACGCCTTCCAGCTTTTTTAAACTCGCAAGCGCTTCCACCAGAGAATCTGGTGTAAAGGCCACTTTTTCGCGAAGTGCTACTGATGCTGTTTTGTGGTTAATACCGAGGGCGAGTAAAGTCATTAAAATCTGTGCTGGCAACGTCGGAGCGGCATTGTACGAAAAACCCAAAATGATTGAAAGTGTTGGTGAAACTGTGTTCCCATAATGTCACAATTAAATGTGTTTTATTTTTATACAGGTAACGCGCCTTAATGATTCGCTTTATTTCCCTACTGTTGTTTCTCTGCTTCGTACTGAGCGCATGCACAACCGCTCCCAAAGGCCCAGAAAACGCGGTAAACCTCACGGCCCAACTTGAAAAAGTTGCTGAAGTACATCAGTGGCAAATGCGCGGAAAAATTGCATTTCGCCAAGGAAAGGAAGCGGCCAGCCTTAATTTAGTCTGGAAAAACGATTCCGGTGATTTTGATTTTCGATTAACCAATTTTCTAGGGGTAAGTCTGGTTAACCTTAACGTTACCCAGCAGCAGTCGGTATTAGAGGCTGACGGTGAAACGTATGTAGATGCTCTACCAGAACCACTTATTTATCAGATTACGGGAATGGTCATTCCGGTGGAATCACTATTGTCTTGGGTAAAAGGCTTACCGCTAGACGGTGATAAATTCACCCTAACTGAAAAAGGGTTGGTTAATACCCTTGAAAGCTATTGCCGAGGTTGCCGCAATTGGCAAGTTGCTTATGGTAATTACGGTAGTGTTGAACTAGATGATGGCACATCTGTATGGTTGCCTCACAGCATAACGCTTACCCAGAATGAAACGCCGGACATGCCTAATACTCAGCTTAAAATTAAAATTTATCAGTGGACTCTGTAGTGAACTCATCTGTTTCAGAACATAAAGATTGGTGGCCTTCCCCCGCTAAACTGAATCTTTTTTTACATATTCTTGGCCGCTACGACAACGGCTATCACCAGCTTCAAAGTCTGTTTCAAATGCTAGATTACGGCGATGCACTCGCCTTTGACATAAGTACAGACGACACAACGATTCGCATGGAAACACCTCTTGATGGTGTGCCAGACGATGACAATTTAATTGTAAAAGCAGCGCGACTGCTGGCAACAAAAACAAAATGTGATAAAGGTGCCGTTATTTCGTTAGACAAGCGCCTTCCTATGGGGGGCGGCATTGGCGGGGGTTCTTCGAATGCAGCCACCACGTTAGTGGCGCTTAATCACCTTTGGAACACAGGGCTAAGTGAAGATGAACTGGCTGAGCTCGGGCTATCTTTAGGCGCTGACGTACCTATTTTTGTGCGAGGTCTAACAGCATTTGCAGGAGGCGTTGGAGAAGACATAACGCCAGCTCCCCAAAAAGAACAGTATTTTCTTGTAGCGAACCCAAATGTTCATGTCAGTACAGCAGAAGTGTTCACCTCGCCGGATTTGCCCAGAAATACACCTGCGATACGTTGGGAAGACTATAAATTTGAAAAAACTTGGAATGATTGTCAGCAATTAGTCGCGAATCGCTATCCTGAAGTTGCAAAATTATTACAGTGGTTGGTACACTACGCACCGTCGCGAATGACGGGCACAGGTGCATGCGTGTTTGCCACTTTTTCTGACTACACTTTAGCCGAACAAGTTAGGGCTCAAATGCCTGAAACTTGGCAGAGTTTTGTCGCAAAAGGTGTGAATCGCTCACCACTATTAGACAAATTAGAACAACAAAGATAGCGTGTACGCCACATCGGACAAGAACTTAAAAATTGGGGTATAGCCAAGTTGGTAAGGCAGCGGGTTTTGATCCCGCCATCCGTAGGTTCGAGTCCTGCTACCCCAGCCAAACCTCTTTTATCAACGCACTGAGGAACCACTTGTGCCAGATATGAAGCTCTTTGCAGGTAATGCCGTACCAGAACTTGCCCAGAAAGTTGCCGATCGCCTCTACACCAAACTTGGAAATGCCAAAGTTGGCCGTTTCAGTGACGGTGAAATCAGCGTAGAAATTCATGAAAACGTCCGTGGCTCGGACGTTTTTATTATCCAGTCTACGTGTGCGCCTACTAACGATAACCTTATGGAACTTATTGTGATGATCGACGCACTACGTCGCGCATCAGCTGGTCGTATTACAGCAGTAATTCCTTACTTTGGTTATGCACGCCAAGACCGTCGTGTTCGTTCAGCTAGGGTGCCAATTACTGCGAAAGTAGTGGCTGACTTCCTGTCTAACGTTGGTGTTGACCGCGTACTTACTATCGACCTACACGCCGAACAGATTCAAGGTTTCTTTGATGTTCCGGTGGATAACGCATTCGGTACTCCTATCCTTCTTGCTGACATGGTAAGACGTGATTTTGCCGACCCTGTAGTCGTTTCTCCTGACATTGGCGGTGTTGTACGTGCACGTGCTACTGCGAAACTACTTAACGACACCGACCTTGCCATTATCGATAAGCGTCGCCCTAAAGCGAACGTGGCTCAGGTAATGAACATCATTGGTGATGTAAAAGACAGAGACTGCATCATTGTCGATGACATGATTGATACAGGCGGTACGCTTGCAAAAGCAGCCGAAGCACTTAAAGCACATGGCGCGCGCCGTGTTTATGCTTACGCGACTCACGCTATCTTTTCAGGCAACGCTGCAAACAATCTTAAAGAGTCTGTTATTGACGAAATTATCGTTACCGACTCTATCCCATTAAGTGCAGAGATGAAGCAAATTGGAAAAGTAAAACAGCTTACTTTATCTGAGATGCTTGCAGAAACTATTCGTCGCATCAGCAACGAAGAGTCTATTTCAGCAATGTTTGAATACTAAAATTTAAATATTGTTACTCCTACCAAAGAGCTGGCCCATGTAAGTGGCGCCGGCTCTTTTTTTACCTTTCTTTTTTCTTTGAAAGCGAACATCACCTTAAAAATAAGAACAGTACATCAAGCCAAACACATTCCGTTTAGGCCTTAAATATACTTTATTGCCGTTTTCCGACTCGTTAATGTGACTTTCTTTTCATCAATTTTAGGTTTAACGTTAAGAATTGTTGTGCGTTAAAACTAATATTAAGGACATAAAATGAAAACAAAAACACTATGCCTTGTTGCAGTAATTGCTGCCCTTTTAAATACAGCAGGCTGCTCTGGAGATGACGACTCAGTGAAACAAGCAGATCTTGAGAAACAAGGAACTGAAATGAAAGACAAATCTTCCACAGTTCAAGCTAACGATAAGGCGTCTATGCCCAAGGAACTGGTAGCCGAACCAGTTACTCAGGCTGAAGCCGTAGAAGATAATGCAAAAGGTGAAGTCACCATGAAGGGCAGTATTATTTATAAAGATCTCGAAGGCGGTTTTTATGCTTTTATTGCTGAAAACGGCGATCGCTATACGCTACATGGTTTAGATGAAACTTATCAAAAGAACGGCCTTGTTGTGGAAGTTAAAGGTACGCCTAAACCTGATATGATGACCTTTACGCAATTCGGTACGGTACTTCAAGTATCAAGCGTTAAAGTACTCGATACCAGTAAAGTCATTGATAACCTGCAAACACAATGATCGAGAATATAGCTTTGCGTGTAGCAAATTACTTATAAAGGTAATTAAGCTAGCGATTTAGCAATTATAGAATTTTTGCGTACGCGTGAATGTTGCACTGCAACACTTAAAAGGACGGTTATTGATGATAAATGCATATGCCGCTAAAGAAGCGGGTGGAAAACTGGAAAAGTTTCAATACGACCCCGGTAAGCTGGGCTCACATGACGTTGAAATAGACGTTGAAAGCTGTGGTATCTGCCACAGCGACCTAAGCATGCTCGATAATGAATGGGGCATGACAGAATATCCCTTTGTGCCTGGTCACGAGGTTGTCGGCACAATTAGCCAAATAGGTGAACATGTAACGTCACTTAAGGTGGGACAGCGTGTCGGTTTAGGCTGGCATTCAGGCTACTGTAATAGTTGTAGAACCTGCGAAGAAGGCGATCATAACCTGTGTGCCGATGCTACGATGACCATAGGTGGTCGTCACGGTGGATTTGCAGATAAAGTGCGCGCCCAAGCACGTGCCGTTATTCCCCTTCCCGATGCTATCGATAGCACAAAGGCAGGCCCTCTTTTTTGCGGCGGTATTACCGTCTTCAACCCATTAGTCCAGTTTGGTATTAGTCCTACCAGTGAAGTGGGTGTAGTTGGTATTGGCGGCCTGGGTCATCTTGCCCTGCAGTTTTTAAATGCATGGGGATGTAAGGTAGTAGCGTTCACTTCAAGCGAATCTAAGAAGAAGGAAGCGCTAGAGCTAGGTGCATCAGATACAATTAATAGCCGTGATGAAGATGAGATTAAAAAAGCGCGCGGTCGGTTTGACTTAATTATTTCAACCGTAAATGTAAAGCTTGACTGGAACTTGTACCTATCGACATTGGCTCCGAAAGGCCGGCTTCACTTTGTAGGCGCCACCCTTGAACCTCTAGATATTGGTGCGTTTAACTTAATTGGTGGTCAGAAAAGTGTGTCAGGTTCGCCAGTGGGAAGCCCCGCGACCATTAAGACCATGCTAGATTTCGCTGCACACCACAATATTGAACCTGTGACCGAAACCTTCAAGTTTGATGACGTAAATGAGGCAATTGCGCGATTAAGAGAAGGTAAAGCCCATTACAGAGTGGTGCTGACGAAGTAAACGCTTGTGTAAAAAGTTGCTATGTTCCCAAGGCCTGTTGACCTTGTGAAGCCATAGGAAAGAGACATTAACGGTCAAGTTAGTCTTAGCAAAGTGCTTTTTTCTATAAATATGATAGAAGCGCGCCAAGGTGCGCTTCTTTTATTGTGAGTAACGCAAATACTTGCATTAGCTTGGTTGGATATTTTATCTGCCTTTGTAATTGTATGTTTTGGTAGGTGGTGTTAGAATTCGCCGCCCTTGAATTTTGGGCTGGTGTTTTATTGCGCATAAAAAGTTATTTTTAAACGTAATTCACATCATTTTACCGTGGGTTTTGGTCGCAAAAATCCACATCATTAGACTTATATTTTTGGAGACAGACAATGTCTGAAGCAAATTTCAAACTAGACGCTTCTGTTCGTACAGACCTAGGGAAAGGTGCGAGCCGCCGCCTACGTCGCGAAGACAAGCTTCCTGGTATCATCTACGGTGGTGAAGAAGCACCAGTTTCTATCACACTAGATCATAACAAAGTAAACAACTCTGCTGACTTTGAAGCGTTTTATTCTCACGTTCTTGAGATTAACCTTGACGGTAAAGTTGTTGAAGTTCTAGTTAAAGATATGCAACGTCACCCGTTCAAGCCAAAGATCACACACATTGACTTCCAACGTGTAATCGCTGGTCAAGACGTTCACACTAACGTACCACTTCACTTCGTAAATGAAGAAAAATCTGCAGCTGTTAAAGCTGGCGGTATTGCTGAGCACCACGTAACTGAAATCGAAGTTACTTGTCTACCTAAGAACCTTCCTGAGTTCATCGAAGTAGATATGGCTGGTGTTGAAATGGGTCAAACGCTACACCTTTCTGACCTAACTCTTCCAGCTGGCGTTTCTTCAGTAGAACTTGCGAAGAACGACGAAGCTCACGACCTAGCGGTTGTAACTGTTAAGCCTGCTCCTAAAGCGGCTGACGCAGAAGAAGACGGCGAAGAAGCAGCTTCTGAGGAATAATCCTCTTGGCTGATATCCGCCTTATCGTGGGTCTGGGTAATCCAGGCCCCGAATATGAAAATACCCGACACAATGCCGGTGAATGGTTTCTCAACCAACTAGCCGACACCTACAACGCCCCGCTAAAACCAGAAACCAAATTCTTCGGTAAAACTGCTCGCATTACAGTTGCAGGCAAAGATATCCGTTTGCTCTACCCCACTACCTTTATGAATAAAAGTGGACAAGCCGTAGCAGCACTGGCTAACTTTTACCGCATAGAACCAGAACAAATATTAGTAGCGTTTGACGAGTTAGATTTACCCCCAGGTGTTGCAAAATACAAAGTGGGCGGAAGCTCTAGTCAAAATGGCGTACGTGACATTGTGGCTAAAATGGGTAACAACAAGAATTTTTTGCGTTTGCGCATAGGTATTGGTCATCCAGGTCATAAAAGCCGCGTTACCGGCCATGTTCTTGGAAAACCACCAGCAGAAGAAAAAGCAGCCATTGAAAGTGCCATCGATGAAGCGGTACGTTGTACAGAAATTTTGCTGAAAGAAGACCTTAAGCAAGCACAAAACAGGTTACACTCGCACAAAGGGTAAACCTAGCCAGTTATCACTTTTCCAAACTAAGGATCCATACCATGGGTTTTAAATGCGGTATTGTTGGCCTACCAAACGTAGGTAAATCAACACTTTTCAATGCATTAACTAAAGCAGGTATTGAAGCGGCAAACTTCCCGTTTTGTACTATCGAGCCAAACACAGGTGTTGTTCCTGTGCCAGATCTTCGTTTGGACAAGTTGGCTGAAATCGTAAAACCTCAGCGCGTTATTCCTACTACCATGGAATTCGTAGATATTGCTGGCTTGGTTGAAGGTGCCTCTAAAGGTGAAGGTTTAGGAAACAAATTCCTTGCTAACATCCGTGAGACTGACGCTATTGGTCACGTAGTACGCTGTTTTGATGATGAGAACATTGTTCACGTTGCAGGTCGCGTTAGCCCTAAAGACGATATCGATGTTATCAACACCGAGCTTGCACTTGCTGACTTAGAAACAACAGAAAAAGCACTTCACCGTGTTGCTAAGCGCGCAAAAGGTGGCGATGCTGAAGCTAAGTACGAAATGAAAGTGCTTGAAAAGATTAAGCCGCACCTAGACGAAGGCTTGTTACTACGTTCACTTGAACTGACTAAAGAAGAGCTTGCGGCAATCAGCTACATGAACATGCTTACCCTTAAGCCAACCATGTACATTGCCAACGTGAATGAAGACGGTTTTGAAAACAACCCGTACCTTGATCAGGTTAAAGAAATTGCAGCAGGCGAGAATGCGACTGTAGTTGCAGTATGCGCGGCAATCGAATCTGATATTGCTGAGCTTGAAGACGACGAACGCGAAGAGTTTATGCAAGACATGGGTCTAGAAGAACCAGGTCTTAACCGCGTAATTCGTGCGGGTTACAGCCTGCTTACGCTACAAACCTATTTTACTGCAGGCGTAAAAGAAGTACGTGCGTGGACCTTCCCTGAAGGCTCAACTGCACCACAAGCGGCAGGTAAAATTCACACCGACTTCGAAAAAGGCTTTATTCGCGCTGAAATCGTAGGCTACGAACACTTTGTTGAGTTCAACGGCGAGCAAGGTGCGAAAGACGCGGGTAAATGGCGTTTAGAAGGTAAAGACTATATTGTTAAAGACGGTGACGTTATTCACTTCCGCTTTAACGTGTAATTTCTATTGTAGAAATTAGCACTGTTTACTAAAGCCACCGCAAGGTGGCTTTTTTGTTTCTAGCGAATAATTGTGAAGCGCACATAGGCCTGATATAACTAGTAAAAAACTAACGGCTTTTGTAATGACTATTAATCAGCTTTGCGCTTCACGCCCTTTAACTTGCAGCAAATCACAGCACGCCAAACGATTTTCTGTTTTAAGAACCTCAATTAAAGCGTTGTGCTTGTTAAGCCTGGCTAATTTTTCTTTTGCCAGTGAACCTCAAACTAATCCAGTGAATTCACAAATCAGTAGCGATGCTGTTGAAAAGGCACCAGCATTAGCAAGTAACACTGCCAGTTGGTATCAAGTTCCTCAGAGTAATACTGTGACGTTTAAAACTGCATATGGCGATGTAGTTATTGCGCTTCACCCTACCCTTGCACCAAAACATGTGGCCAGGTTTAAAAGTTTAATAGACGCAGGCTTTTATAACGAACAAGCATTTTATCGTGTAGTAGACGGGTTTGTGGCACAGGCAGGCAGCAACGATACGCATGACGCATCACAATTTCCGCCGAATCTGCTTAAACCTATTAACGCTGAATTTACGCAACCGCTTAATAGCAATGTAAACGTGGTTGAGAATCAGGATATGTTTGCGCCTAACACCGGATTTTTAGATGGCTTTCCAGTAGGCATTGATAAAAGCCGAAAAGAAATGTGGGGGCTTCACTGCCCAGGTGTTGTGGCGTTTGCTCGCAATAGCGAGAAAGATACAGCCAGTACGGAGTTTTATATTGTGATTGGGCAAGCACCACGACACTTAGACAGAAATATGTCGGTCGTTGGTCGCGTACTGCACGGTATGGATGTGCTTCAAAAGTTGCCGCGAGGAAATATGGACAGAGGTGGCGTTCTAGATGATATAACGCAAGAAAGCAAAATTAAGCAGGCTTTTGTGCATGCAAACAACGCGGCACCTTATTTCTTACAAACGCCGCATCATGAAGAATATAAAAAACGGGCAAACACAGGAAGAAACTTAGATAACCCGTTTTTTCATGACAATACGTATGGCCCGCGCCCTATTGACGTATGTTATTACCAAACAAAAACCAGTAACAAAGCGTGGTAAATAGCTAACTTTTTTCGTGCAAGTTGTTCAATTTCACGGCTTTTTGCGCGTATTTCGCCCTAATGCGCACACTTAATGAGCATTTAAAAAAAGTTAGTAAAAAAGGGGTTGACGGTTGCCAGTCATATACGCATAATACGCGCCACTTCCTGAGAGGGAAGAGAATAGCAAGGCTACGTAGCTCAGTTGGTTAGAGCACATCACTCATAATGATGGGGTCGCAAGTTCGAATCTCGCCGTAGCCACCAATTCTCACTTATCTCTTTTAGGAAAGTCTAGCTGCGCGGAAGTGGTGGAATTGGTAGACACGCTGGATTTAGGTTCCAGTGCTTCACGGCGTGAGAGTTCAAGTCTCTCCTTCCGCACCACGACTGGGGTATAGCCAAGTTGGTAAGGCAGCGGGTTTTGATCCCGCCATTCATAGGTTCGAGTCCTGTTACCCCAGCCATTCTTTTTGAATGACTATTATAGCTAGCGTCTACGCGGAAGTGGTGGAATTGGTAGACACGCTGGATTTAGGTTCCAGTGCTTCACGGCGTGAGAGTTCAAGTCTCTCCTTCCGCACCATTTGGGGTATAGCCAAGTTGGTAAGGCAGCGGGTTTTGATCCCGCCATTCATAGGTTCGAGTCCTGTTACCCCAGCCAAATTCTTGAGAAGCCGCTCATCGAGCGGCTTTTTATTGAAGATAAAAGTTTAGGCTACGTAGCTCAGTTGGTTAGAGCACATCACTCATAATGATGGGGTCGCAAGTTCGAATCTCGCCGTAGCCACCAACTTTTACTTATTCCTTAATTGGAAGTCTACATTGCGGAAGTGGTGGAATTGGTAGACACGCTGGATTTAGGTTCCAGTGCTTCACGGCGTGAGAGTTCAAGTCTCTCCTTCCGCACCAATATTGGGGTATAGCCAAGTTGGTAAGGCAGCGGGTTTTGATCCCGCCATTCATAGGTTCGAGTCCTGTTACCCCAGCCATATTCTTGAAAAAGCCGCTCTTTTGAGCGGTTTTTTTGTTTGTACTCTCGTATTGTTCAGCAAATGTGTTCTTCTCCCCCATGAATGAATAAATTTGCTATATGCGAGCATAAAACGTCATAGTTTCAGTACGTTTTCATTGTCCAATCATTTAATTGTCGTGCTAGTATTGGTTTTTTATCGATATAGCTCGGCTTATTCCAAGGTTTAGCAAATAAAAGTTTGCTTAAGCCGAAGCGTTTGTTCTGACAACGCACCTGTCATGTTCAGTTCATTTCTACACGCCGAGCAATAATTAAAACAATAACGAAGGAAAGTGCGTGATAAACGAATTCGTTTCATTAGTTAACAATATTCTTTGGGGAGACGGTCAGGTACTTATCATTATGCTGCTTGCATGTGGTATCTGGTTTACCGTTAAACTTGGCGGTGTGCAGCTTAGGCACTTCGGCCATATGTTCAGCCTACTAAAGGGCAGTAACACTTCTACTAAGGATGGGATCAGTTCATTCCAAGCTTTATGTACCAGCTTATCGGCTCGCGTAGGCACGGGTAACTTAGCTGGCGTCGCGGTTGCTATATCTCTAGGCGGTGCTGGCGCTATTTTTTGGATGTGGATGATTGCCCTTTTAGGTATGGCCACTGGCTTTGCCGAAAGTGTACTAGGTCAGCTATATAAAGTCCGTGACGAAAACGGCGAGTTCCGTGGCGGTCCCGCTTATTACATCAAGCAGGGTTTGAACAAAACCTGGCTTGCAGTCGCATTTTCTCTATGTTTGTTCTTTGGCTACGGCTTTGTCTTTAGCGCCGTTCAAGCCAATACTATTACCGATGCATTAAACAATGCATACTCATTCCCCACGGAATATGTAGGCCTAGCCATTATTGCACTGGCAGCCTTAATCGTCGTGGGAGGCCTTAAAAGCATTGCGCGCTTTGCCGAGTTTGTGGTGCCATTTATGGGAATAGGCTACGTGCTTGTGGCTTTGGCTATTACCTTCATTAATATTTCCGAACTGCCAGCCATGCTGCTCGATATCGTTAAATCAGCATTTGGCTTGCAGGAAGCTGGCGCTGGTGCACTCGGTGCGGCCATTAAAAATGGTATTCAGCGCGGGCTTTATTCAAACGAAGCAGGCAGCGGCTCTGTACCGCACGCTGCGGCGAGTGCTGTGCCAAACCCTAATCACCCCGTATCACAGGGTTACATTCAGATGCTAGGCGTTTTCTTAGATACACTCGTGCTATGTACGTCTACTGCCTTCATCATTTTACTTGCTGGCGGTTCAAGCTCTGATCAAATGGAAGGCATACGCCTAACCCAAGATGCGATGAGCAGTCACCTAGGCGAAGGCGGTACTGATTTTGTGGCTGCCGCCATCAGCTTATTTGCATTCACGTCTGTAGTGGCAAACTATGCCTATGGCGAGAGTAATCTGCACATGTTCAAGCTAGATAATAAAATAGGCCGTGCAGTTTACACTATTGGTTATTTAGGCATGATTTACTGGGGCGCACAGGCAGCCCTACCTCAGGTATGGGCCATGGCCGATATGGCGTTGGGCCTAATGACGGTGATAAACATCATTGCTATTGTATGGATGACCCCTACCATTGTGTCTATCAGCAAAGACTACTTTAAGAAAAAAGACACCGGCGCAAACATGGAATACAAAGCGGGCGACTGTGAAATACAGGGTAAGTCAGAAGAGGGTATTTGGGATTAAGTCCGGCTTTTACTAGGTTAGTGTTTTAAAGTTAGGTGTTACCGGGCTAACTTTAATCTAGTGAGATTAAACAAAAAGAAAGGCTAACCTCGGGTTAGCCTTTTCCGTTTGTAGCAATTGACCGCAAGTAAAACACTGGTTTTGATTTACCTGCAACAAATGAAGTGGCGGCCTACAACGCTACTGGCAAATGCCCTGTCTTCACCCATATTATTGTTTCCTCATCCACGTAAGGATGATGCTGACTCATATGAGGATTGCGCAACCATGTGCCTTTTGGGTATGCACCATGTTCGTCTTTAAATGTACCCGATAGCACAAAAATTTCTTCACCTCCGAAATGCTTGTGAGGCTTAAATACCTCTCCCACGGGCCACTTAACTAGCGCCACATGTTCATGCTCAAAGTTGTGGAGCGGCATCACTTGTAAACCGCCCTGCCCTTGCAGCCATTGTGCTTTATTTGTATTTACGCGTACTTCACTCAAATCGCGCTTATCAAACTGATTCAGCTTAACCAGAATCACACAGCCTTCTTTACTGAAAGGGCTATGTTTACTGCCTGGCGGGTTACGCAAGTAAGTACCTGCAGGGTAATCACCGTGTTCATCGGAAAACACACCTTCAAGCACCAAAATTTCTTCACCATAAGGATGACTATGCTGCTTAAAGCTCGCGCCAGCTTCGTACTTCACGACGCTAGTTGTATGACCAGACTCTTTTGCTTCACGCTCTAAGGGTTTACGCCATACCGTAGAAGACGGTGACGCCTGCCACTCTTGCATTTGCGTATTAATCGCTAGGCGTTCATCAAAGTTCATATTAAGCATCATTGATAATCTCGTTTTATTTAGAGCAAGCAATTGTTACCGAATAAACGTATACATCATCTCGCTTCGTGTTATTAGAATGAAGACAAAGCAAGATAATGATACGTCCTATTTATTAGTTCCTACCTGCCATTACACCACCATCAATATCTAATACGGTACCGGTAGTCCAATTAGCTCTTTCTGATAACAGATAAAGGATGCCATGTGCCACGTCTTCTGGAGTTCCTATACGTCCTATCGGATGAAACGCATTGAAACCTTCCAATACTTCATCGGTTTGCTCTTCTGGAACGAACGCATTGTAAATAGGTGTTTTAACTACCGCTGGCGATACTGCATTTACACGTATGCCATCGTCGGCAAGTTCCATGGCCAGATGCTGAGTAAGTGAATGCAGCGCTGCTTTTGCCATGGAGTAAGCAGACGAAGGAGTCGCCTTAACGGCCTGCTTAGCCCACATAGAACCAACATTAACAATACTGCCAACACTGTGCTGAGACATTCTTTTGGCTACCGCTTGGGTGATAAAAAATAGGCTTTTATTCAAATCATGATAAACATCATAATCTTCGCATGTATGCTGTAAAAATGGCTTAGGGTTAAAATACCCTGCAGCATTTATTAAGTAATGAAAAGGTACAGCTGCATCTTCTACGTACTTTATTAATTTTTGTACGTCTGCAGGCTTATATAAGTCAACTTGGACAGCGTTTATGCTAATGGTTGATACATTTGTGAATGTACTTACCGCTTTCACTGCTTCTTCCAGTTTGGAACCATTCTTGCCCACAAGCACAACGTTAACACCTTCATTCGCCAATAACTTAGCGGTGGCAAGACCTATACCGCTTGAACCGCCTACAATTAACGCGTTACGGTTTTCACAAAAATCATTTAAAAGTGACATTTAAAATTCCCTCACTGTTTTCAATTCGTGATAACCTTACGCCTTAGATAACTCCATGAATAGTAAGTATAATTTGGTTCAGTAAGTACTTTTAGGTACATCTTTATGAATTTTAAGGAAAAACAAATCGAGCGAAAAATACCACCTCAAGAAAGCGCGCGCATGGTAGAGACGATTTACGGCTGTAAATGGTCGCTTACCGTTTACCAACTCTTGGCAAATGGCATTAACCGCCCCGGTGAAATGGTGCGTACTGTAGACGGACTAAGCACCAAAGTATTAAATCAATGCCTGAAGAAGAACACGGAATTTGGTATTCTGAAAAAAACGGTGTATCACGAGCTCCCGCCTCGGGTTGAATACCAAGTAACAGAGTTTGGAAATAGATTTTTAGCCGTACTAGAACAAATAGAGGCCTTACAAGAAGACCTCAATAATCTATCGAGATAGCATCGCCAGCTCTATCCCTCTGGTCTTAGCATTTCGAAAAAGTTATCTCGGGAAATAGTGTAATAATCGCCTCGTCCGCCACCACGGGTAACTGGCGCACTTTTCAGCGTGCTGTAAGCGCCGTTTTCTATGAGTGACTTATCAATGTGTACACCCACTACTTCACCCATGATAAACCAGCTATTCACCTCCTCACCTGAGGCGGCCTTAAGCTGTACCACATCAGTTAGCTTACATTCCATGCTCACCTTACTCGCTTTTACGCGGGGAACGCTTACCACTTCACTTTCTACAGTTTGAAGCCCTGCATGGTCAAATTCACTTTCTTCAGGTGCCAGAGGTTTACTTGTCGTGTTCATTGCATCAATCAAATCTTCTGATACAAGATTCCAGCAAAACTCACCCGTTTCCTGTACGTTTACCAGTGAATCTTTCTTACTGCCTACTACTGAAAATCCGATAATTGGCGGCGTGTAGTTCAACGCATTGAAAAAACTGTAAGGAGCAAGGTTTAACACTCCCGTTTTTGATTTTGTAGAGATCCATCCGATTGGGCGCGGTGCGATGATTGCGTTAAACGGATCGTGAGCCAAGCCATGACCTTCTTTTGGTTGATAAAAATGCGTTTGTGACAAAACCATTCCTTAAAATTTGTGGTAGGGTAAATCTAATACTGATATGAACGCTTATTCGGCGCTTTTCAAGGGCTTAAGATTAAAGGTTGTTTATGACTGCACGTAATGTCGCTTTTTCAAGAACAAGACTGACTGAATTAATGGTGCCATCTTTTGCTAATTTTGGCGGTAAGGTGCATGGAGGTGTCATTTTATCGTTAATGGATAAAGTCGCCTATGCCTGCGCAAGTAAACACGCAGGAGCCTATTGTGTAACCGTTACTGTTGATGGCGTCGAGTTTTTACAGCCTGTTGAAGTGGGTGACTTACTTCACCTCGACGCTACCGTTCATTATGTCGGAAACACATCCTTGGTAGTAGGGATAAAAGTCACTACGGAAAATATAAAAACCAACGAGGTCAAACATACCAATAACAGCTTTTTTACCATGGTTGCCAAAGATGATAGCGGCACACCTGTTTCAGTCCCTGAGCTAGAGTTATCTACTCACCATGAAATGCGCAATTTCGTAACGGCTATACGCCGCAGTAAAATTCGCAAGGAAGCACAAGTTAAGCTGCAACGTGATTACGACGCTTTTATTCCCAAAGAAGACTTTGCGCTTTTAAACGAACATCGCTGTGTAGTTACCTTTGAGAAAAATGACTAAGTAACAGGTACAAAAAAAGCCAGTTGCGTATTAATCAACTGGCTTTCAGCACTCAAGAACCGGTGCTAATTAGAAGCTATACGAGACTTTTCCGTAAACAAAACGGCCTGTAAAACCGTAAGGCGAAAAGCCTGAATACGGGAATAAGCGCGAGAACGTGGTTACATCATCCACAAGTTCACGGGTTGTTTCTGGGTACACATCAAACAGATTGTTAGCACCAACAGAAACGGTAAGTCCTTCTGTTAACGCAATGCGAACGTCTAGGTCTGTGATCCACTCTGACGGAATGATTTCATTGCGTGCTTCAACTGACGATGGGTCTTCCACTTCACCATAACGAGTAGTGCGTAAGGTTGTTGTGTAGCGGTCATAATTCCACGTAACACCTAAGTTAAGTTTGCTGTCAGGCGAAGCCGTTTCGAAGCGACGTAGTTCAACATCATCGAACAAGTTAGCCTGGTCGAAGCCTGCATTTTGCAACACATCAGGTGCATCGATAACATTTGTTACCTCGTTATCGTTAAAGTTAGCACCAGCGTTAAAGTTAAACGCACCATAATCTGACGTATTAAGCGTATAGGTAGAAACGATATCAACACCTTCCGTACGCGAATCTATCGCATTTAAGAAGAATCGAGCCTGATTAGCTCCCGTACCCGCAAGTAGTGCTTCTATACCCTCACCTGATAGGTTGTTAGACAGCACGATACGATCGTCGATATCAATGCGATAAAAGTCTACTGTCAGGTTGAAATCAGCAGTTGGCGAGTAGGTAAAACCTGCACTGTAGTTATTCGATTCTTCTGCATCAAGACCTGGGCTGCCCAGCGCTTGCGCAACATCACTTGACGGCGCAAATGTCCCCGTTTCAGTTGGCTCGCCATCAACAAATACCGTCGCGATTGAGGTGAAGAATTGCTGTTGTAGCGATGGTGCTCTAAAGCCGGTTGATACTGACGCTCGAAGTGCAAATGCATCACTCAGGGTTACACGGTGAGACATTTTCCAATTAAACGTGCTGCCGAAGTCAGAATAATCTTCATAGCGCCCTGCCACTGCTACGTTCCAGTTTTCTACAACGTCAGCTTCTACATCCACATAGAAGCTATAGTTATGACGGCTGTTTTCACCTGCAGATTCTGGTGTAAAGCCTGGGAATACTTGCGAACCAGCAGCACCAAACGGGCCGTCTACCGGGTCAGTCACCACGCCGCCAGGTCCAAACGTACCTTGTATGTAAGACCCTTCTTCACCTGCAGTTATTTCATAGCTCTCATGACGATATTCTGCGCCCATGGCGAAGTTCATTTCGCTGTAGAAATACCCGGTATCTACCAAACGTGACGCGTCAGCATTCACAATTGTGGTGTTGTATTCTAGCGTACCCGCGTCAAACTCAGTTTGACTCGTTGGACCTAAAGACGTGTTTAGGGTGTTGATAACACCATACTCAAGCTCATTACCACCATGTGTTACGGACAAGTCGTAATTCCAAACATCGCCATAGCCCTTAATACCAGCAAGCAGCGACATATCGGTTATGTCAGTTTGAATAGAAGGTAGGAATCCGTCTGGATAAATTTCAACTACGTTTCGTGAATCTTGAGCACGACGGTAAAAGCCTCCGCCTACCGAATCACGAGTGCTGTAGCCTGCGGTAGTATAAAACTCAACGCTATCAGTAAGGGCTTTGCCCGCGTTTATGAACAAGGCGTAATCTTCCACCTCACCATTTCCGTAAACGTGATTGTAGCGGTTGACCGTAAGCTCACGAGGGTCTAGGTTGCCGTCCGCGTCTCGCGCATAGTTTTCTCGCTGGTCGTAGTCCGAACGGTTCGCCTGTCCACGGTCGCGGTATTCACCTGATACGTTAACAAAGCCGTCGTCTCCCCATTCGAAGCCTACGTTGCCGCGAAGGGTAAAGGTTTGTCCATCGGTTACGTCTCTGTCGCTTCCTTCAGCGAATGCTAAATTACCGTCAGCACCAACACTCACACCTTCAAGGTTAGGCACACCGTCCATTGTTGTAACATTAGCACCATACGTTGCCGACACTTCACCGCCTTCGGCAGCATCTTTCAAAACAATATTAATAACACCGGCAATGGCGTCTGAGCCGTACTGAGCCGCAGCACCGTCACGCAACACCTCAATACGCTTAATCGCATTAGCCGGGATAGCGTTTAAATCTACCGCTGAAGAGCCACGCCCCACCGAACCATTTAAATTAAGAAGCGCAGAGGTATGACGACGCTTACCATTAACTAATACCAGCGTGTGGTCTGGTGCTAAACCACGCAGCTGCGCTGGTCGTACGTGGTCGGTGCCATCGGTAATAGATGGCTGAGGGAAGTTAAAGCTAGGCAGTAACTGGTTTAAGATCATGTTGGTTTCAGTGAGCCCCGTTGCTTCTATAGATGAAGCATCGATAATGTCGATAGGTACAGGGGAGTCATTGATGGTGCGACCAACGCGACGTGAACCTACAATTTGGATTTGCTCAACATCTTGCTCATCAACAGAAGCTTGCTCCTGTGCAAGCACTGACGAAGAGGAAAAAGCCATTCCTGCAATTGCAGAAGCAATGAGGGAAAGCTTGAAAGCAGAAGCGTTAAATTTTGCCTGTTGCATTGTGTTGTTCCTGAATTCTTTTAAATTTTACTTTTCGAAGTGTGTAGTTTTGTATTTCGTGAATCAAAAACGCGTTGAAATACAATATCTTCTTTCTGTTGTTGGGGTACTGCTAAACGCCAGATTGTCTGATCAGACTTATTATTATTAGAGATGAAAAGCACGCGGTGCTTGAAGGCTGAGTAAATCACAAAAAGATTCGCTCGCACAATACTAAAGTTGTAATAAATCCTTAATATCGACGACAGGCGGAATTTTGAAGATGAAGCGACGGAATCATCTATTGCACTGGTGGTAAGAGGCGGTAGGAAGGTGCCACCTTCACAAAAGGTAATTTGGACTAGAGTACATGAAACAAAAAAAGCGCTCCGTTCAGAGCGCTTTTCATACCAAATTTGCACTAATGAGTGCCAAATAGGCGCTTATGCTTTTTTAAGCTTCTTCTTAAGCTTTTTAAGCTTTCCTTCTTGCTTAGAAATTTTCGCCTTAGTTGCTTTAATCGCTTTTTTTAACTCTTTTTTCTTAGCCATGATGTAAATCCTTATCTTTATTTGTAGTGTTCGCTTCACTCACATAACGTTTAGCAAAGCCGCTATTGATCGCCGTGTTTGGCAATAAATTCTCGAATAAAGTGTCTAACTTCACGAGCAGCAGAAGTGTCTAGGTCTTCGCATAACGCGATAAACTGTGCACGCTCTTCGTCATTGATTCGAATAATCATCTGACTATTCTTTTTCTTCTTTTTATTGTTTTTTTCAGACACCTTAAATCCTTGCAAAAACCAATACGTGCAGTATGTCGTTCAATGAGAATCTGCAAGTACTACCACATTATTCGAATACAAAATGTATAGCCTATGTATATACATTTCAAGGTATTTTAAACTTTTCACCCTTATTTTTCATAAAAGCGTAATGCTAGCGTCACATTAGTGACTTCAGGCTAAGCCAAAGTAATTCCAATAAAAATGGAAACAACGAACTTACGTAAAATCAAAAGTGAAGTAGACCATGACACAAACACAATCTATAACTCACCTATCGTGTTTCATCGAAGCAGTGGCTATCGCTAAACAAAATAAATGCAGTAATTGCGACGATTTGAAAACACTGTTGCAGCAAAAGGGATACGAAGAGTTAGTTGCAATGGAAACCGTAGAAGAATTAAGCCCGCAGCTGCCCTTAGCGTCTTAATAGTCGTATTTTGAATAGGAATAGAAAAATGCTGTTTGCGCTTTTTATCTACACACTGTGTAGCCTACTGCTATTCAGTTTTTGCGAGATTGCTCGCAAGCGTTTGAGCCAGAAACAAAAAACGGAAGCCTTGCTTCCGTTTTAAAAGAGCAATTAAATGATTATTTAGGCGACCAATCAAATTTTTTGAAAGGTTCGTCTACAGGCGTATCGGCCAAATGATTGGTATAATTACTCATCACTTTTTGCGCCAATATAAGTATGATTTCTAACAATTGCTGATGCTTGTATCCAGCACTGTAAAATGCGTCAAGCTGCGCATTATCAACATTACCTCGCCCGCGAGTTAAAGCCAGCACAGTTTCTTTAAGCGTATTCAATTTGCTGTCAGACAGTGTTTCATCGTTTCGCAACTCTTCAATTAGGTCATCGCGCACTTTCATACTCTTCGCAATACCCGTATGCGCTGGAACGCAGTAATGACATGCGTGCTCTACATTCACTGCCTGCCAAACCACCGTTAACTCTTCTGCATTGAACGATGTTTCTTGCGCTAGTTTATGCAGCACTTGATAGCCTTCAAGCAAAGTCGGCGCTTCTGCCATTACTGCATGTAGATTTGGAATCATTCCAAATGCTGCTTGCGAATTATCAAGTAAAGGCTTCGCTGCTTCTGGCGCACTCTCTTTCGTGTGTAAAGTAAAATCGCTCATGTCACTCTCCTATTGATGTGATCAAAAACTGCAAGCAACGCTTTGCGCTACTCACAACTCGTATGCCAATAATAATAGGTTTACTTGAACGATCGTTCAAGCGATAATTGAACATATGTTCAAAATATTCACGTATAAGGTATGCAGCGATGAAATATGACCACGATGAGATTATAGAAAAAGCCACTACGCTTTTTTGGCAACGAGGCTTTCAGGCGGCTGGCATGCGTGATATTCAGCAGGCATTGGATATGCGTCCGGGTAGTATTTATGCGCGTTTTCAAAGCAAAGAAGGTTTATTCAAACTTGTTGTTGAGCATTATGCAGACAACAGTGCAAAACGTTTAAAGCAAGTCACAGAAGCTCAATCACCTTTAGATGCTCTTTACCACTTTTTTGAAACAGCATTAACTGGCCCCGACGAGCAACGCTACATGCGCCAGTGCTTGCTGGTTAAGTCTATTGCAGAATTAGAACTCATTGGTGATATTGCCAAAAAAGCTGTACTTGAGAGCATGCAAACCCTTAAGGCTGGTTTTAGAAATATTATTGAAGCCTGTATCGAAAAAGGTGAGCTACCTGAACATACGCCAACGTCAACTGCCGCAGAGTGGCTTCAAAATCAGTTCGTTGGCTTACGAGCGTTTGCCTTACTGCAAGACGATAATCAAACAACTATTAAGATGATAGACAAAGTCATTATCGACTTGAAAGGACAATGGCCACAACAAACACATTAATGTAGTTGAAGGCTTACAAAAACTGACGCAGTGCATTTCATGAAAATTGCCGTGAAACCAGTTGGATGAGCCCTTGTTTACTTAAATAAGCGGTTCGGAATGAACCGATTAAACCAAGTGGAAAAACCATTTTTGTCCGTTTTCATATTAATGTAGGCTCGCTTAACCTCAACCCACTGTTCCTGGTCAACAGTCACTTTACCATCAGCAAACGGTACATATAGCTGATCGCCTTCAAAGTGGGTTCTAAATTCTAAGTAAAAGTCGCCGTGTAACTCCTCAAGTAAGGCATCGGACTCCCCTAACCCGTTGGGGAGGAAGTAATGAAACCGAGTGAGAATAAGGCTTCCTTCAGCACTTAACTGGTAACTGCCTGCATAGCCATCCCAGCAGGCAGACATCACCTCAACCTTTTCAGGGTCAGGTTTACTCTTCAACTGATAAAAGTGTTTTTCGCCTTCGTCTGCTGGATGCCCTTGCCAAATATAATAAAGGCTATAGCCTTTTAGATTAACCCACGGACATTGATTGGAGAACCCTTGCGAAAATTGTACGGTCATTCCTTTGAACCTTTGAAAAAGTGAATTGATTTGAGTTCGGCAAGTGGCTAGATTTTGTGACTTTTTAAACCTAAGCAGAAGCTAAGAGAACAGTAACCGCAACAACTGGGCGATAAGCAAAATCCCCATTAAGGGCCAAATCCACTTAGCCCATTTCGCAGCATCCTCATTACTGATTCGCATTTTAGAGCGTTCTATTAGCGGTATAATCAATGCTAGCGCACCAAATAACACCGCCAGTAAAATTAACACTTCCATTATCGTAACCCTATCGCATATTTGAGCACTTCTTGTTTAGCAGGCTCTATGCGCTGCGCCACAGAAAGAAGCTGGTTTCTTATCCATTTTATGGGGGCAACGTCATTGCTAAACAAGGTATAAAACCCATCCATTGCCGTCATCATCACCAAATTATCTCGCTTTCGTGGCTTTTCATAATTGCTGATAAGCCTTTGAGAAAATACTTTATCGGTTAGCGACAATGCGTTGTCGCTACCGAATGGCTTGAATTCAGCACACACAGAAAGAAAGGTTTCTACATCTTTAAAACCTAAATTAACACCCTGTCCGGCAAGCGGATTAATAGTGTGTGCTGCATCACCAACTAACACACATCTGCCTTTAACGTATTGATTAGCATGGGAACGGGTAAGCGGAAAAATCGCTTTATCAATAACTGAAAAGCTATTGCCATTTCTGGTTAATTCGTCTGGAAACGTTTTAAGAATTTCACTTTCAAGTTGGTTCGCTTTTAAACTTTTAATCCGTTTGAGTTCGTCAGGCGAGTCATACCAAACCAGCGAAGCGAAGTTATCAAACATAGGTAAAAAGGCTTTAGGACCACTCGATGTAAACTGCTGCCAGGTTACAGGTTCAACGGCGTTCTCCATCTTTATAGTGATCCCCATCGCCTGCTGCGCATATTGCCAACCTGTGGTGCCAATGCCCGCCGCCTTTCTTACCTGAGAGTTTGCACCATCTGCGCCAACAAGCCAGCTCGCTTCAATGGTTCTGCCATTCGAAAGACTGACCTTAGCCGTATTCGTTAATTGAATATCTTGCACCGTTTGTCCGGTAATGAGCTCAACATTGTCAAACTGCTTAAATGCGTGGTGGCACCCCAGCTGCAATAATCGGTTTTCCACAAAAAAGCCTAGTTGGGGCATGTCGATACTTTGTGCGGTAAAGTCTGTTCGATGGGCTGGGTCGTCCCACACGCTTAGGCCTGTGTAAGGTTTAACACGCATGGCGGCTATGTGTTCCCAAGCGCCAAGGGCTTTTAACAGCGTTACCGATGCTTCGCTGATGGCTGAAACCCTTAAGTCAGGCCCCTTCTCAGCGTTAAAAGGTGCTGGTAGATACGGCTCTATCACTGCTACTTTAAACTGCTGCTGAGCAAGCCCCAACGCAAGTGCAGCACCTACCATACCGCCGCCATTTATACAAAAATCGACCATTTACTCTCCTTAAAACACGCACTTGCATTATGTCTTAAAACACAAAGCGCTGTGAAGTAAAACGTAGAACTGGCTTCCCCTAGATCAATTCTTAACGAATCGTCTCAAGATACTGGGAATATGCTTGCATAACAGGTAAAATATGCGGCTATTTTGAACATCTTCCTGTAACTGACATTATCAGTGTTTTTTACGTGGTGATTTAAGCGCTTCACGTAAAACAACATTCTGGCAGCCACCTTTTCTAAACAACGGTGAAACTGCTCTCACTTACAGGAACACTAACAGGTTATCGAATAGTTGTTATGACTAAAAAGCTGTATATCAAAACCTGGGGCTGCCAAATGAACGAGTACGACTCGGAGAAAATGGCAGACTTACTAGACTCAACGCATGGCTACAGTGCTGCAGAAAGTGCTGAAGAAGCCGATGTTATTTTGCTTAACACATGCTCAATTCGTGAAAAAGCACAGGAAAAGGTGTTCCACCAGCTAGGCCGTTGGAAAACACTTAAGCAAGATAAACCTGAACTTATTATCGGTGTAGGCGGCTGTGTAGCCTCTCAAGAGGGCGATACCATTCGTCAGCGCGCGCCGTTCGTAGACTTAGTTTTTGGTCCACAAACACTGCACCGCTTGCCTGAAATGATCAATCAGCTTCAGGGCGGCGCAAAGTCAGTCATTGACGTAAGCTTCCCGGAAATTGAAAAATTTGACCGTTTGCCTGAGCCACGTGCTGAAGGTCCAACGGCGTTCGTTTCAATCATGGAAGGCTGTTCAAAATACTGCACATTCTGTGTTGTGCCTTACACCCGCGGTGAAGAAGTAAGCCGTCCTGTTGACGACGTGTTGCTTGAAATCGCTCAGCTTGCAGGTCAAGGCGTGCGTGAAGTAAATCTTCTAGGTCAAAACGTTAACGCGTATCGCGGTGAAAATTACGACGGTACAATTTGTCGTTTCTCTGAGCTGCTTGAATTGGTAGCGGCCATCGACGGTATCGACAGAATTCGTTACACCACCTCACACCCGGTTGAATTTACTGATGACATTATAGAAGCATACGCGTCTATTCCGGAGTTAGTAGACCACCTACATTTGCCTGTTCAAAGCGGCTCTGACCGTATATTGAACTTGATGAAGCGTGGCCATACAGCAATCGAATACAAGTCTAAAATGCGTAAGCTGAAGAAAATTCGCCCGAACATTAGCTTGTCGAGCGACTTCATTATTGGTTTCCCAGGTGAAACCGATGCTGACTTTGAAGCCACCATGGATTTGATTCAGGCAGTCGATTACGACCTTAGCTTCAGCTTTATTTACAGTGCTCGCCCGGGTACGCCTGCTGCCGACGCAGTAGATGACGTAAGTGAAGAAACTAAGAAGCAACGTCTTCACCTGCTACAGCAGCGTATTACGCAACAGGCTCTTCGTATTGCTCGTCACATGGTTGGCACAGAGCAGCGAATTTTGGTTGAAGGTCCGTCAAAGAAAAACCCAATGGAGCTTTCGGGACGTACTGAAAATAACCGTGTAGTGAACTTTGAAGGTACGCCTGACATGATTGGCGAATTCGTTGACGTGAACATCACTGACGTATTCACTAACTCACTACGTGGCGAAGTTGTGCGCAGAGAGAGCGAAATGGGCTTGCGTGTTGCCGTTTCGCCCCAATCTATCATGGCAAAGCATCAGGCAGATTTGCCCGATGAGCTTGGCGTGGGTCAATTTAACCCAGCCTAAATACATTTTATAGCGAGGAAAAAAGTAGCTTGAGTACATTGGTTAGTAACGAATTTGAATTAGAACCGGCAGATAGCAAACGTTTGTCGAGTTTATGTGGCCCCTTTGATGACAACATTAAACAAATTGAGCGCAGGTTAGGCGTAGAGATTACCTACCGAAATAACGCATTCAAGGTGTTGGGTGAACCGCAGCAAATAAAAAGTGCCAGCGAATTACTTAAGCTTCTTTATGTAGAAACTCAGCCTATTAAGGGCCGTATTCCCGAGCTAGAAGCAGAACAAGTTCATCTTGCCATTCAAGAAGCCCGCGTTATTGAAAAAGACGCAACCGGCGGCTACGGCAAAGAAGTGAATATTAAGACCAAGCGCGGTGTGATTAAGCCGCGTAACCCTAACCAAGCGCAATATGTGGCGAACATTGTAAACCACGATATTACTTTTGGTATTGGACCTGCCGGTACGGGTAAAACCTACCTAGCGGTCGCTGCTGCTGTGGACGCGCTTGAGCGACAAGAAATTCGCCGTATCTTGCTTACCCGCCCAGCGGTAGAAGCGGGTGAAAAGCTCGGTTTCTTACCCGGCGACCTTTCACAAAAAGTTGACCCCTACCTTCGTCCGCTTTACGACGCCCTATTTGAAATGTTGGGCTTCGAGAAAGTAGAAAAGCTTATGGAACGCAACGTCATTGAAGTTGCACCGCTGGCCTATATGCGCGGTCGAACGCTGAACGATGCCTTTATTATCCTGGATGAAAGTCAAAACACCACGGTAGAGCAAATGAAAATGTTCTTGACCCGAATTGGCTTCAATTCAAAAGCGGTAATCACCGGTGACATCACACAGGTAGACTTACCTCGCGGTGCAAAATCAGGTCTTCGTCATGCTATTGAAGTGTTAAGTGAAGTGGATGACATTTCTTTCAACTTCTTTAACGCTGAAGACGTGGTCCGCCACCCTGTGGTTGCGCGTATCGTAAGAGCCTATGAAGTGCACGATGCTGAACAAGAGCGTCTTCGCAAAGCACGTAAAGAAGAAGCGTTGCGACTTCAACGTGAACAGGCTTCTCAAGACGATAATGCCACGCAAACGAAAGACGACAACGTATCGTGAGCGCCATTATTGATGTACAGCAAGCGTTTGAAGGTGACGAGGCCATTTTGTCGGCCATTCCCTCACCTTCGGAACTTGAGCTTTGGGCTAACGCCGTGCTCAAGTACGAAGGGTTAGCTGAGCAAGAAGTGACTATTCGCTTTACTGACGAAGCCGAAAGTCAAAGCCTTAACCATGAATACAGAGGAAAAGATAAACCCACAAATGTTTTATCTTTTCCGTTTGAAGCGCCTCCAGGTATAGAAATAAACCTTTTAGGCGACCTGGTTATTTGTGCCCCCGTTATTAGTCGAGAAGCCGAAGAACAGCATAAAGACGTAAGCAACCACTACGCGCACATGACTGTTCACGGGCTATTGCATTTAATGGGTTACGACCATATTGATGATGCGGAAGCTGAGGTAATGGAAAGCAAGGAAATTGATATTCTTGCGCACCTTGGCATTGCTAATCCTTACGAATATATTGATTAACAATTCAATATAAACCATTGTTAGTTAAGTACTTTAACACTTAATAACAATAAAACATTGACGACCAGCAAGAACCATTTTAACGTTGGCGTTGAACTAACAATTAAACGGACATTATGAGCGACGATAATCCTCACTCTACCAACGGCTCATCAGGCAAGAGTTGGTTAGATAAACTAAAAAATTCAATTTCTGGCGAGCCGAGAAGTAAAGAAGAGTTAGTATCGGTTATTACTGATGCTGAACAGAACGAAATCATAGACCCACAAACCCGCGAAATGATTGAAGGGGTTATTGGGGTAAATGAAATGCGAGTAAGGGATATCATGATCCCTCGCGCTCAAATGACCACCATCGATGTAGAGCAAAAGGTAGAAGAGTTTTTACCTGTAATGCTTGAATCTGCTCACTCCCGTTTCCCCGTTATCAGCGAAGATAAAGACCACATCGAAGGTATTTTGTTAGCAAAAGATCTTTTAGCTTTTGCATTTAACGCGGAAAAAGAATTCAACCTTCGCGATATTCTGCGCCCTGCGGTTATTGTCCCAGAAAGTAAACGCGTGGACGTTCTGCTTAAAGAGTTCCGTCAGCAACGCTACCACATGGCCATTGTTGTAGATGAATATGGCGGTGTGTCTGGTCTAGTCACGATTGAAGATATCCTTGAAATTATCGTGGGTGAAATTGAAGACGAATACGATACGGAAGAAGATGGTACCGATGATATTCGCCCGTTAAATAAATCAACATACTCTGTTAAAGCCTTAACGCCGGTTGACGAATTTAACGAGTTTTTTGAAACCAAGTTTAGCGAAGAAGAAGCCGACACTATTGGCGGTATTGTTCTGAAAGCGTTTGGTCATATGCCTGAAACCAATGACGAAATCACCATTGACGACATTCAATTTAAAGTGACTAACTCTGATAAGCGCCGACTTATCCAACTTAAGGTTTCAGTGCCTTCGCTCGAATAGTGAAGTAACGCAAACTACGCCTGTTTCAGCATAGGGCAGCATGATTTTATTCGTGCTCACCCTATGTTGACGTAACAACTCTATTAACCACGATCAGATGACTCCTATGCTGAAACGGTTTACCCCCCACCTTCTTCTTTTACTAAGTGGTGCAAGCTTAACCCTTGCTTTCGCTCCCTTTAACATGTGGCTTTTAACTATTCCTGCGCTTGCACTTGCTATACGTCAGGTGATAAAGCTCAGACATCGCCCATTTTTAGCCGGATGGCTGTTCGGTGCGGGATGGTTTGGAGCGGGTATAAGCTGGGTTCATGTGAGTATTGCCGACTTTGGCGGGCTTCCCATTGCGGCATCTATTGGCATTATGGCGTTGCTATGTGGTTACTTATCGCTTTATCCTGCGCTTGCCACCAAGTTAACCGCCAAGTACTTCTCTCCCCACTTGTGGCCAATGGCGTTACCTCTTTTCTGGGTTGCGGCGGAGTGGCTACGAAGCTGGATGCTAACCGGCTTTCCATGGTTATCTTTAGGGTATAGTCAATTAGAGAGCCCTCTTTCAGGCTTTGCGCCAATCATCGGAGAAACGGGAATAAGCGCGCTTATCGTTATCAGCGCTACGCTATTTGCGTTGATACACAATAAGCGAACTTTCGCCAACGCAGTGCTAGTGGCGCTGTGCTTATTTACCAGTGGCTACCTTCTTAAACAACATACTTGGGTTGCCCCCCAAAAAACCTACTCAGTAGGCATGGCTCAAGGCAACATCGCGCAAAGTCTGCGATGGGTGCCAGAGCAAGATGGTCCAACCATGGAAACCTATTGGAAATTAACTGAAAGCTTATGGGATAACGACCTTATCATTTGGCCTGAAGCCGCGGTTCCAAAGCTTGAGCCATTAGCCCAACCTTATCTTGCTAAAGTTAACGAAAGAGCCTTTCAAGAGAACACGGCACTTATTACGGGTATTGTTAATTACAACTGGGAAACTGATGAAGCGTGGAACAACCTAATTGTGCTAGGTAAACGTACGCCAGATGCCGCTTATCCCGACTATCAATATTTCCACAACAACCGATTTTCGAAACATCATCTATTGCCCGTAGGCGAATTCGTACCTTTTGAAGACTGGCTTCGCCCGCTCGCTCCCCTATTCGATTTACCTATGTCATCATTCTCTCGAGGTGACTATCAACAGGCAAACCTTGAAGCTAACGGCATTCACCTAGCCCCCGCTATCTGTTTTGAAATTGCGTTTCCTCATCAAGTGATGGCAAATGTATACGAAAATACCGACATGATCATAACCGTGAGTAATGATGCGTGGTTTGGTCACTCACATGGGCCTGCTCAGCATTTGCAGATAGCGCAAATGCGCGCCCTTGAGTTAGGCCGCCCTGTCGTTAGAGCGACAAATAATGGCATTACGGCTTTTATAGACCACAGAGGCGAAATAACTGCTCGGCTACCTCAATTCATGGCAGGTAATATTTCGGCGCCTGTTGTCGCAACCAGAGGGTTTACACCGTATTACCATCTTCAAGAGCTAGGTGTTTGGTTTATAGTTATCGCGCTGATGACTGCTGCTTTGATAGTTAGAAGGCAATAGAACTTTTAGTCACTTTGCTCCATTCTGCGATTGATGATTCTTTGATGCTAGATTTTAAGTTAGCAAAAATTTAATCAATATCTCAGTGGTTTAAACGAAACTAATTGCAAGGAAGCTCTACGTGAAGGATAAAGAAAAAATCGCGGTATTTATTGACGCTGATAACGCACCGGCTCAGAAAATCGATAAGGTACTTTCTGAACTAGCTCGTTACGGCGTTGTTAATATCAGAAAAGCATACGGAAATTGGAAGAACCAAAACTTAAAACCATGGGAAGATGTCCTCCATGAGTTTGCGATTCAGCCAATACAGCAGTTTGACCTCACCAAAGGTAAAAATGCAACAGACATGGCATTAGTTATTGATGTAATGGATGTATTGTACACAAAGGATATAGACGTTATTTGCCTTGTATCATCAGATTGCGACTTTACACCTTTGGTAACTCGCTCATTAGCTGATGGGAAATATGTCATAGGCTTTGGAGAACGAAAAGCGCCTTTAGCTTTCGTAAATAGTTGTTCTCGGTTCCTTTATTTGGACAAGGAAAATGAGAAAGAAGTTCTGATTCAAAAAGATACGAAGAACATCAAAAGCGACACTAGGTTGATGAACTTGTTAAGACAAGCAGTTGAAGCTGTGGAAGATGATGAAGGTTGGGCGATGTTAGGCCCAATTGGAACACATATTTCAAACCATGCATCCTTCGATCAACGCAATTATGGATTCAAGAAACTGAGTGATTTATTTCAAGCCATAGATCTTTTTGAAATGAAGAAAACTAATGGTTCTGTGCTATGGGTTAGAGACAAGAAAAAAGCGAAGCAAATTGGCAAATCAAAATACGCAGCGCCAAAATACTAGACGCTGCGTAAGTCAATACCTTTGAACGACATCCAACTATATATTAGCTATCACCTGCCGCCTGAATAGCAGTAAGTGCTATGGTAAATACAATATCGTCTACCAATGCACCGCGACTTAAATCGTTAACGGGCTTTCGCATGCCTTGCAGCATTGGGCCAATACACACTAGATCGAAGCTACGCTGTACCGCTTTGTAAGTGGTATTTCCGGTATTGAGGTCAGGAAAAACAAACACGTTTGCCTTACCAGCAACAGGGCTATTTGGTGCCTTGCTCTTGCCCACACTTTCGATAGCCGCTGCATCGTATTGAAGTGGACCATCAATAAGTAAATCAGGGCGAAGGCTTTGCGCAATTTTGGTCGCTTCTCTCACCTTTTCTACATCGCTTCCTGCACCTGACGAACCAGTGCTGTAGCTAATCATCGCAACCCGCGGTTCAATGCCAAACATTTGTGCAGATTCCGCAGATTGAATAGCGATATCAGCGAGCTGTTGAGCGTTGGGATCTGGGTTAATTGCACAGTCGCCGTAAACCAAAACTTGGTCAGGCAACAGCATAAAAAATACTGACGACACCAAAGACGCGTTTTCAGCGGTCTTTATTAACTGGAGCGCTGGGCGAATAGTGTTCGCAGTTGTATTTACTGCACCTGACACTAATCCATCCACGTCATCTTGCTGAAGCATCATCGTGCCCAGAGTTACGTTATCTTCTAACAACTCTTGGGCAACCACTTCCGTCACACCTTTATGGCCGCGTAGCGCCACTAAGCTCTCAACATAGTCTTTTTTAATGGCCGACGGCGAGAGAATTTCAACGCCTTCGCTCAGTACAACACCTTGCTGTTCTGCTACCCGCCTAATCTCAGTTTCATCGCCTAGCAATACAGGACGAGCAAGACCCCGTTTGGCACAAATAGAGGCCGCCACCACGGTTCTTGGCTCGTTTCCTTCAGGAAGCACAATGCGTTTATTTACCTGCCTTGCACGGTTTGTTAGGTAAAAACGAAACGCTGATGGAGAGAGTTTTTTCTGGCGCGACACTTTTTGGGTAAGTGAATTTACCCATCTTGCGTCTAAACTTTCCGCTGTGTGAACCATCACCTTTTCAATGCGTTTACTGTCATCTACAGGTACTTCCTGATTAAAAGCGTGAAGTGCTTGTGCTGTTTGCCACGTATTGGAATTTACCAGCATAACCGGTAAACCCGTTTCCATGGCCTGGCTACACAACGCCATAATGTTTTCATCTGGCTGATAGCCGCCGGTAAGCAAGAGCGCGCCTAGCTTTGTGCCGTTTAATGCAGCTAAACAGCACGACACAAAAACATCGCCGCGATCACCCGACATTACAAGTAGCGCCCCCGGCTTTAAGGTGTGCGTCATGTTGTGAATTTCTCGCGCGCAAAACGTGACGCTACTTAAACGCCGCTCAGCCAGCTCGCCTTCGTTTAACAAGCTAGCGTTAAGATGCTTCGCTACGTCGGTGGCGCGAGGAGATACTAAATCAGCGCTCCAGTCAATTGTGCCAAGTAGACTCAAGCCCTTTTTGAAAATAGGCAAATCACGTAACGCTTGGGTTCGCTCTTCGTCGTGCTCAGGAGCTTCTATTGCGCCAATATCAGCGCGTAAGCGACCATGTTCATCAAAAGGCGCGTTAACCTTGTTGAAGATACAGCCCACTACTTTTTGACTTTTGTGACCGCCATAGGTGTCTACAACGATTTCGAGGCGATGATTGATATCCGTGGTCGACTCATTTCCCGGCACAGCCACGAAAACGATGTCGGCATCAAGTGCCCGACTAATTTCTAAATTCAGGCGCTCTGCATAAGGATGATGGCGAGTTGTCACCAATCCTTCAATAACAGTAACAGCCTCTTGAACACTGCTTTCTTCAAACCGCTCGATGATCTCCTCTAAGAGTTCATCGGTGCTGTCGTTACTGATCATTCGCTCTACGTATTCAAGCTCGAAAGGCGTGATGGGAGACACACTGGCATGGTGCGCAATAATTGCTGTAGAGCGCTCTTCGCCGTTATCGCCTTTGCGTGGCTGTGCAACGGGCTTAAAGAAATTGAGCTTTATGCCTTGTTCCTCGATAGCACGAACAAGGCCCATGCTGACCGTAGTTAGGCCCACACTGGTACCCACGGGGATCAACATAATTCTGCGAGACATAGTTACTCCTGCTTTTGCTAACGCGTTGGCGTTGCTTATATAATTTACGCGAAGGTTGCAGCTTCTGCGGCTATCACCCATTCTTCATTTGTAGGCACAACATAAACTGCCGTTGATGCGGTATCAGCGGTAATCTTTCCACCTTGACCAAATCGCGCGTCGGTATTTCTTTGCTCATCTAAGCTAATTCCAAAGTGGGCGAAATACCCCATAGTTGTCTCACGAATAAGCGATGAGTTCTCCCCTATTCCGCCTGTAAATACAATAGCGTCTAACGTGGGCACGGCTACCATATAACCCGCGATGTATTTAGCTAAGCGATAGCAAAAGATTTCAATGGCCAATAGTGCACCTTCGTGACCTTCAAGCGCCGCATCTTCAAGGGTTCGACAATCGTTACTTAGCTCTGAGATACCAAGTAATCCAGACTGTTTATTCAGTAAATCACTTATCTCATCTGCGGTTTTGCCAAGCTTCTTCTGCAACGTTCCCGGTAGACTCGGATCTAAGTCGCCACAGCGAGTGCCCATAACTAAGCCTTCAAGAGGAATAAAGCCAAGGCTTGTGTCTACCGCCACACCTTTTTCTATAGCCGACACACTGCAGCCATTGCCTAGGTGGGCACTGATAATGCTGGTATCTGAAACCGGCTTCTCAAGAATTTTTGCCATGCTATCAAGTATGAACTTGTGACTGGTTCCATGGAATCCGTAGCGTCTTATGCCGTGCTCGCGATAAAGCGACATGGGTAAAGCATAAATAAAGGCTTTTTGGGGTAAGGTTTGAAAGAAAGAAGTATCAAATACGACTACGTGAGGCAGGTCAGGGTAAGCCTCTTGCGCCGTGACGATCCCCTTTAGGTTCGCCATATTATGAAGCGGAGCCATGCTTGCATAATCTTCAATTGCTTTTAGTACGCTATCATCGACAAGTGCAGCCTGCTTAAACTTTTCACCACCATGAACAACACGATGCCCTATTGCGATAGGCTTAACGCCCGTACTAGCGATAACTTCTGAAATTGCGCTTAACGCTTCGGTATGGCCAGCTTTTTCAGGTAGTGCGCGTTTTTCTTTTTTGCCGTTTAACTTGTAAGACAAACTAGCATCACTATTACCTAGTGCTTCAGCAATACCAGACAGTCCAGCCTCTCCAGTGTCAGCGTCAATTATCGCGAACTTTACGGACGAACTGCCGCAATTTAAAACTATAACTTCTTTCTTCATTTTTTTAATTTACAAATAAAAGTGGTAAGACATTTTGCTTAACCAAATTGTAGCATTTATAAACAACTGGATTGGTTAAACAATTGCTAAATGTTTTATAAAAAACATCGCATACACTTATTGTATGTGAGGTTTTTTCTCAATATTTATTGAAAAGCACGCGATTCATTTCATGCCGTAAAAAAAGAAACAAATAAAACCAATAAATACATACACTTAAAATTAAACCCAAGTTTTTTGGAAAAAATATGCATTTTCTTTCTTGAAAAGTATTTGGGCCATTCCTATATATGTTTTGTCGGCGCTGAAAGGTCAGGTCGACAAAACCGCCGCCGCAGAGTCGGGGCATTTAAACTTTTAACATATTGCTTAATTTTGAGGATATGACTATGCGTACTATCGATCTATCTCCACTTTACCGTTCATTCATTGGTTCTGATCACCTAGCGTCATTAATTGATGCAGCATCTCGTGCTGAGAAGCAAAGTACCTACCCGCCGTATAACATAGAGTTACTTGGCGATGACAAGTATCGTGTAACCATGGCCATTGCCGGCTTTAGTAAAGACGACGTTTCTATTCAGGTTGAAGAAAACACGTTGACGATTACGGGCACGAAGAAAACGGAAGCGGACGATAAAGAAAGCAAAGAGCGTAAGTTCTTGCACAAGGGTATTTCAGAGCGTAACTTTGAGCGTAAATTCCAACTTGGCGACCATGTAAAAGTGCTAGCTGCAGATATGGAAAACGGTCTGTTACACATCGATATGGAGCGAGTCATTCCTGAAGCCAAGAAGCCTCGTCAAATAGAGATTGGTTCTCGTTTAATTGAAAATTAATAGTTAGTTTCTTGGTTTGTTTCCCAACTTTTAGCGGCGCCTTTCGGCGCCGTTTTTTTTGGGCTTAAAAAAATCGCTTTTAGTTGGCGCTTACCCATTACTCAAGCGTTGTCGATTTCAATGGCGTAATCAGCTTTACCCGATTCACCAGACTTAAAGTTACCTCGTAGGTTTTTCCCCGTCAGTTCACCTGTAGCAGACCCTTCAATTGATATAAATTCGCTGCTTGCAACTCCATTCTCAAACTTACCGGCATGCTGAAAAGTAACTGTGCCGCGCATACCGTTTACTACGCCAACGAAGGTTTCAAACCCGGTAAATTTGGCAGACATCTGAGATTGATAAGACATCAAAAACTCGACATTAGATTCGCCACTCATTTCACCAGAATACACCTGCTTAATACTAGCGTGAGATACCTTAATTCCCTCAGATCTTTCACTAAGTGTGTCTTCGTCCCATTGAGTAATGGAAAAGCTTCCTTTGAACGCCATAAATATCTCTTTATAAATGGTTTTTAGTTATAAACTGTAAACCCTAGCTTCTCAGAAAGGAAAAAACAGTCCGCAAATTGTAACAGGGTGTTTAGGGCCTGTTGACCTTTGTTGTACATTTTTGCAGCGGTCTGTGTGCCATCTAGACAAGGCGAATGTTTGACGGTTTAGTGGTTCTAAATCGAGAACATTCAACGCAGTATAGATGGCACAAAGGCGCTGCCCGAAGGGGTCGTTATGGAAGCCTTTTACTCTTTGTCACAGTCCTTTAACTTAGCCCGCTAGGCTTGCAGGACTGTTTCGCGATTAAAAGGCTTCCATTTAGACCAAAATTCGTAAACCAAAGGACAACAGGCCCTAGATAATCCCCTTAAGCATGGCTAACCCCACTGCGTTACAGGTGCTTGCGTCCTTGATTTCTCCACGTTTTATTTTCTCCTTTAATTCATTTAAGGAGAGTGAAACAACGCGCAAGTCTTCTTCCTCAACATCGAGTTTTTGTGCGCCTTGGGTGAGGCCTTTAGCTACATAAATGTGATAACCCTGATTACAAAAACCGTATGCTAAATATTGAAATCCCACATATTCCATTGAATCTGCAGTTAAGCCAGTCTCTTCTTTAAGTTCACCTTTCGCCAATTCAACAGGGTCGACATCAGGGTTACTTTCCCATGCACCTTGAGGCAACTCAAGCTGGCGCTCTTTTATGGTATAGCGATATTGCTCAACCATGTAAACCGTATCGCCTTCTATCGGTAAAATAATAGCGAAGTCAGGCTTTTCCACCACGCCGTAAATGCCTTCGTTTCCACTGCTGCGTTGTATTTTGTCTTCTCTTACGCGAAGCCATTTGTTTTCGTACACAACTTTTGTATCTAGTGTTTTAATATCAGCCATGCCTCACTCCTCACTCACTGTCTTTTTCGTTTCGAAGAAAACCTGCACTTTCTTCCGTCTCTTTAAGTGTTAGGCGATCGTCAGGGTTTTTATTAAACGCTCGGGTTTGTTGATTAACTTGATGAATGGTACTTGCATTGGCTAAGTCTGATTCATTAGTGATTGAAGCGATGGTCTCTCTACCGCGTAAGAATGCTTTAATTTCGTCGACGATTTCCTTCAATTCTCCGTCGTTTTTGTTCATTCCCATTACAAAGCGCGGGGCTTCCAGATTGTTCATACCGCTAGTGGCGAATATAGAAGTGTTAATTCGGCTAGTAATGATCCACGGTGTGATACTGCTTCTAACTACGACATTTTCAGACCGTGTAGAATCGTGAATTGCCATACCTGTTGAAACTCTAGACTCGGTATACGTGCCTTCGGTTTTCATGTACATAAGCAAAGAGTTAAAGTTCAGCTCGCCCCAAAACATGTGAGACGCGTTATTTAAAATACTTCCTGCCGCTCTGAAAGTAAGCCAAGCGAATATCAGCATGAGTAAATTATTGACCATAGAAAAAGCATTGTTCAACAGTGCGCTGTTATCTACACCGATATTGATAACCAGATGTAGTAGCTCAGCAAGCTGTACGCCAGATGAGTAAAACAATACCGCGGCAACAACGACGACAACTTGCGCAATGGCGCTCAGCGCTACTTTAGCCCCTCTGGGTAATGCCCCCCCCTCACTGAGGGTTGGCTGAGTTTCTATCAGTAATTCCCCTTCGAAACTACCCTTCCCTTCAGCCTGCTCTTTAAGCTTAGGAACAAAATCGGCGTATATTCTGTTTGGGACTTCCTTGTAACGACGGTTGGCAAGCACGATGTTTTCTATATTGATAAAAATCTCATTGGGATGAACAGACTCTTGCATGTTTGCTCGAAATTCGCTGACTTCAGTTTGTGGTGTCACTAAATCCATGCGCTTTTTAAGCAAGGGAAATACAAGACCTATCACCACGCCGATACTGATGAAAAGGTATACAAAGTTCAGCCAAGCGCTAAAAAAAGCATGTTCTTCAGACCAAGTTTTAAGTTCATTGATATTACTTCCCACCACACCATCGAGAAACACACCCGCACCAAGAGGAACGACTAGTGCTAATCCAATGATTACACCAATTGACAACCCTCCCGCTTTAGCAAGTTGCGAGTTTCCTTCGTTATGGATGCCCTTTGCCGTAGAGGTCCAGTTGGCAACAAAATAGATAAGCAATACCAAAGAAAGAACAGGCATAACGACAATTTTTGCGACTTCACCTGCAAAGCCATTACTTACTAAAAAATAGACGATGGCGTAGGTAACTAAGCCCACGATAAGTGTCGCCCCCATGGCTAAAATTTCTTGGGCAAGATGGCGTAGCGGGTATGGTAAGAAAACAAGCTTAGGAAAAACGCTGTGAACTAGCCGAGCGAGCCAGCCTTTTGGCTCCTCAAAGGTAGTATTTCGTCTTCCCATAAGCATAGAGTGCAGTGACTCTTTTGAGTAAAGCAGGGATTTTTGCTCTGCCTGAGCAGCATCTTGTTCAGATTTTGAGAAGTTGTAGGCCAGTGAAGTGGGAACCGTTCTACCTACAAAAAAGCGCATAAGTTGAAGGATACCAACCGCCGTATGGCGTATTCCCGATACTACTAAAACAAAACCAACCGCTAGCAAGGTATAGCCTTTCACCTTGTTGGCTTCAAATATTGCCGGTACTGTGAAAACAACGTAAACCGCTAACAATAGCGTTAAGACACCACCCAGTGTTCTAAGCGCTCCTTCTGTCTTAAATGGGTTCTTTATCCCTAGAGTCTGAGAACCAAAATCATAAGCCATGATGCATCCTTTCGAAAACAAAAGGAAAAATCATACTTAGTGTAAGTAGATTGAGCAATGATTTTAAGTAGAGCGCCCCGCCAGTCAGAGACTACAATTTTTTAAGCTCGGGCTATTTACCGTTCTTAATCTACGTTAAACCCCGCAATAGTGCGTTGCAGTAACTGATTGTTGCTCTGCATTAAATCGCATGTATTTTGGGATAGGAAAACGCAAAAGTGAGCTAACGGGACAGCGTCATCACTTAATTTTATACTTAAAGTACGAGCGAAGCAGGAACAGTGCTAACCGTTGAGTTCAATTAATGCTTACTAAACAACAATACACAGGCAAGAAAATTAAAAAACGCTTTGGCTTAACAGATTACAAATCCATGATCGGATTCAGAAGTTTTGTGACGGAAAATATAGCCAGCAGAAGGACTCTGCTGGCTTGCGTAGTTAGATATATTCTACTTCGATGATTTCAACTTCAACTGCGCCGGCTGGCGTTTGAATCGTTACCATGTCATCAAGCTCTTTGCCTATTAGACCACGAGCGATAGGTGAATTAACCGAAATCAAGTTGTTCTTAATATCAGCTTCGTCATCACCAACAATACGGTAGGTGGTTTCTTCATCGGTATCGACGTTTAGAATGGTTACGGTAGTGCCGAAAATAACCTTTCCCGTATTTTCCATTTTGGTAACGTCGATAATCTGTGCATTTGATAGCTTGCCTTCAATATCTTGAATGCGGCCTTCACAGAAGCTTTGCTGCTCACGGGCCGCGTGATATTCAGCATTTTCTTTTAAGTCACCATGTTCACGTGCTTCGGCAATAGACTCGATAATACGTGGGCGTGTTTTGGTTTTTAGCTCATTTAATTCGTCACGCAGCATTTGAGCGCCGCGCGCTGTCATTGGATACTGACTCATGAATACCGTCTCACTTAGCTAGTAATTTAAACAGAAAAGTGCGCCGCGAAGGCGCACTTTTTATTCGTTCACACAAATGTAATATTGCTAGGATACCTCGTATCCTAGCGTATGTCATTAGTGTTTGAGTCTAGCGTGTAGTTCTTGAACTGACGCCACTTTATTGCGGTCATCAGCAGACTTAGCACGGATAGTTGCGAACGCTGCGTTCATTGTCGTGGTGTAGGTTACCTTGTTTAGCAAGGCTTCACGACGAATGTACACTGAGTCGGTGATGGCTTGACGACCTTCTGTTGTATTAATCAAATACGCGTATTCGCCATTTTTGATTGCATCAACAATATTAGGGCGGCCTTCAGACATCTTATTAACCACAGTACTCATTATGCCTGCATCATAAAGCTCGGTAGCCGTACCGCGGGTAGCTTCAATGCTGAAGCCCGCTTCGACTAACGCTTTTGCCAGTGCGATCATACGAGGCTTGTCGTTATCACGTACTGAAATTAACGCTTTACCTTGCTTAGGTAGTGGCGCACCCGCACCTAAGTTAGCTTTAGCATAGGCTTCTTCGAAGGTATCGCCAACGCCCATTACTTCACCCGTTGAGCGCATCTCTGGGCCTAGCAGTGGGTCAACACCTTGGAACTTAGCAAATGGAAGCACCACTTCTTTCACAGAGTAGAAAGGTGGAATCACTTCCTCTGTTACGCCCTGCTCGGCTAGGCTCACGCCAGCCATTACACGTGCTGCAACTTTAGCAAGAGGTACACCCGTTGCCTTAGAAACGAATGGAACGGTACGTGCTGCACGAGGGTTAACCTCGATTAGGTATACTTCACCATCTTTAATCGCAAACTGTGTGTTCATCAGACCGACTACGCCAAGTTCAAGCGCCATGGCTTTAACTTGTTCGCGCATGACATCTTGAATCTCTTTTGAAAGCGAGTGTGGAGGTAATGAACACGCAGAGTCACCGGAGTGAACACCCGCTTGTTCAATGTGTTCCATGATGCCGCCAATCACTACGTCTTTGCCGTCGCAAATAGCATCGATATCAACTTCAATAGCATCATCCAAGAAACGGTCTAGCAATACTGGCGCGTCGTTGGACACTTTAACCGCTTCATTAAGGTAACGCTTAAGATCTTTGAGGTCATACACGATTTCCATCGCACGACCACCTAGCACGTAGCTTGGACGAACCACTAGCGGGAAGCCAATCTCTTCAGCCATAGTTAGCGCTTGCTCAACGTTAGTTACCGTGGCATTCGCAGGCTGCTTGAGGTTAAGCTTGTTCACCATTTGCTGGAAGCGCTCACGGTCTTCGGCACGGTCAATCGCTTCTGGTGAGGTACCGATAACCGGTACACCCGCCGCCTCTAGTGCACGCGCAAGTTTAAGTGGCGTTTGACCACCATACTGCACGATAACGCCTTTAGGCTGCTCTTTAGCAACGATTTCAAGTACATCTTCCAACGTTACTGGCTCGAAGTACAGACGGTCTGATGTGTCGTAATCGGTAGATACTGTCTCAGGGTTACAGTTAACCATAATGGTCTCGTAACCGTCTTCACGCATTGAAAGCGCCGCGTGAACACAGCAGTAGTCGAACTCAATACCTTGACCAATTCGGTTTGGACCGCCGCCCAAAACCATGATCTTGTCTTTGTCAGTTGGCGCTGCTTCACACTCTTCGTCATACGTTGAGTACATGTAAGCTGTACTGGTAGAGAATTCTGCTGCACAAGTATCTACACGCTTGTAGACAGGAGAAATACCAAAGTCACGGCGGGTTTCACGAATATCGCTTTCTGCCACTTTGGTTAGCTCAGCAAGACGCGCATCAGAGAAGCCTTTACGCTTAAGTGCGCGCATAAAGTCAGCATCAATACCTGGTAAACCAAGCTCTGCTACTTTAGCTTCAAGAAGAATAAGATCTTCAAGCTGTACAAGGTACCAGCGGTCGATATTGGTAAGGTTAAATACCTCTTCAACCGTCATGCCCATACGGAATGCATCACCGATGTACCAAATGCGCTCTGCACCAGGCTGACGAAGTTCATAAACCACTTTATTGCGTGATTCAGGGTCTTCAAGGTCAACCATTGGGTTAAGGCCTGTCGCACCTACTTCAAGACCGCGAAGGGCTTTTTGCAGTGATTCTTGCTGGTTACGGCCAATGGCCATCACTTCACCTACCGACTTCATTTGAGTAGTCAGTCGGTCGTTAGCACCGGCAAACTTCTCAAAGTTAAAGCGTGGGATCTTAGTCACTACGTAGTCGATAGACGGCTCGAAAGATGCTGGCGTTAGGCCACCTGTAATGTCGTTTGCTAATTCATCTAGCGTATAACCTACCGCAAGTTTCGCTGCTACTTTCGCAATTGGGAAACCTGTTGCTTTCGAAGCAAGTGCTGATGAACGCGATACGCGAGGATTCATTTCGATGATTACTACACGACCAGTTTTCGGATCTACACCGAACTGTACGTTTGAACCACCGGTTTCAACACCAATCTCGCGCAGTACAGCCATCGCTGCATTACGCATTAGCTGGAATTCTTTGTCAGTCAGGGTTTGTGCTGGAGCAACTGTGATTGAGTCGCCGGTATGCACGCCCATAGGGTCGAAGTTTTCGATAGTACATACAATAATGCAATTATCTGCTTTATCGCGTACTACTTCCATTTCGTACTCTTTCCAACCTAGCAACGATTCATCGATAAGCAGCTCGTTGGTAGGAGAAAGGTCTAAGCCACGGTGACAAATTTCATTAAATTCATCAATGTTGTACGCGATACCGCCGCCGGTTCCACCCATGGTGAAAGACGGACGAATGATACAAGGGAAGCCGATGCGGCTTAGTACATCGTGCGCTTCATCCATGCTGTGCGCGATTTCCGCACGTGGACATTCAAGGCCGATGTTTTTCATTGCTTTGTCAAAGCGCTCGCGGTTTTCTGCTTTATCGATTGCATCTGCCGTTGCACCGATGAGCTCACAACCGAACTCTTCAAGTACGCCGTGCTTGTCTAGCTCTAGCGCACAGTTAAGCGCAGTTTGTCCACCCATTGTAGGTAAGATGGCATCTGGACGTTCTTTTTCAATGATCTTGCGAACTACTTCCCAGTGAATAGGCTCGATATAAGTCGCATCTGCCATTTCTGGGTCGGTCATAATGGTTGCTGGGTTAGAGTTAACCAAAATAACACGGTAGCCTTCTTCTCGAAGGGCTTTACACGCTTGCGCGCCTGAATAATCGAATTCACAAGCCTGGCCGATAACAATAGGGCCAGCACCAATGATAAGAATACTTTGTATGTCGGTACGTTTTGGCATAGCGGGCTAATTCCTACTGCTTGTGTTGTTCAATAAGTTCGATGAAGTGGTCGAATAACGGTGCCGCTTCATGAGGACCTGGGCTGGCTTCAGGGTGACCCTGGAAGCTGAACGCAGGTTTGTCGGTGCGGTGAATACCCTGCAGCGACTTGTCGAACAACGAAATGTGAGTTACTTCTAGGTTATCTGGCAAGCTAGACTCATCAACTGCAAAACCGTGGTTTTGGCTAGTGATCATAACTACATTGCGCTTAAGGTCTTTAACCGGGTGGTTTGCACCGTGGTGACCAAACTTCATCTTCACTGTCTTCGCACCACTTGCGATAGCAAGTAGCTGGTGACCAAGACAAATACCAAATACAGGCGTACCGGTTTCGACGATAGTTTTGATTGCGGTTACTGCGTAGTCACATGGCTCTGGGTCGCCTGGGCCATTTGACAAAAATACACCATCAGGATTCATGGCTAGTACGTCTTCAGCAGGCGTTTGCGCTGGTACTAACGTAACTTTACAACCGCGGTCAGCTAGCATGCGAAGAATATTATTTTTAACACCGTAGTCAAAAGCAACAACGTGATATTTGAACTCGCTTGGTGTTACATAACCTTTACCAAGTTCCCAACTGCCTTCTGTCCATGTTTTTGGCTCAGTAATACTTACTACCTTTGCCAAATCCATGCCTTTAAGGCCAGGGAAAGCTTTTGCTTGCGCTAGTGCGCTAGACTCGTCTAATTCATCAGAGCAAATAATGCAGCCGTTTTGTGCACCTTTGTCTCGCAAGATACGCGTTAAGCGACGTGTATCAATGTCGGCAATACCCACAACGCCTTTCGCTTTAAGGTATTCAGACAAAGTTTGCTGTTGACGAAAGTTACTAGCAACAAGAGGTAGGTCACGGATGATTAGACCTTTCGACCAGATTTTATCTGCTTCGACGTCTTCTTCGTTAGTGCCGGTGTTGCCAATGTGTGGATAAGTAAGGGTGATGAGTTGTTCAGCGTAGGATGGGTCGGTGAGAATTTCTTGATAGCCGGTCATGGAAGTATTAAAAACGACTTCCCCAACGGCGGAGCCTGTAGCGCCTATCGCCGTACCTTTAAAAACAGAACCATCCTCTAACACCAAAAGGGCAGAATTAGCCAAGTCAACCTCCAGATTAAGGAAAACTATGTGTTTGTGCAGTTTTCTGCACAAACCCCACAAAAAACGGGAGTTATTGATAACAATACATCCCGTTTTACGATCTTTGCAGCTAATAAAACCGCACTCTTCAGCCATTTTGGCGGCCTCAGAATACGAAATTCTGGCAAATTCCGGCGAGTATACATCACTGACCGAAAATGGCAAATTTATTTGTAATAATTTACTAAAATACCGCTTATACCACCATTTTTGCGCAGAACCACCGAAAGTACGGCTTATTGCTCATTTAAAGTGCAACTTTAGTTTAACACTTTGATAACGCCCTCAAGCTCGCCTGCTAATTTAGCTACAGCATGCTGGCATAAAAACGCCTATAGCTTTAAATCAAGTACATCAACCATGGAGTATAGACCAGGTTCTTTTCCATACAACCACTTCGCTGCATGCACTGCGCCTTTTGCAAAAGTAAGTCGACTTGATGCCTTGTGCGTAATCTCTAGGCGCTCACCAATATCTGCAAATAAGGCTGTGTGTTCACCGACGATGTCTCCGGCTCGAATTGTTGCGAAGCCAATAGTACCTTGGTCGCGTTCAGGCTCTTTTCCTTCTCTGCCGTATACAGCGCAGGTTTTTAAATCACGGCCCAATTCGTCAGCAATGGCTTCACCAATGGCCATGGCTGTACCAGAAGGCGCGTCTTGTTTAAATCTGTGATGTGCTTCTGTTATTTCGATGTCAGCCGTTTCACCCAGCACACTTGCAGCTTGTCGAACTAGGGAAAGCATTAAATTTACGCCCACACTGTAATTAGCCGCAAATACGATAGGTATATGCTTTGCTGCTTCGTCGAGTGCCGCTAACTGTGAATCGTTTAATCCAGTAGTTCCAATAACAACAGGCATTTTATTTTTAACGCACCACGTAAGATTACTTTCAATAACCGAAGGCAGGGTGAAATCGATCATTACATCTGCATCATTACCACTTAAATCTGATAGCGCAGTACAATCAACGTCTTTTTTGCCAATGCCCGCAAGTTCGCCCACATTTAGTCCAACCCAAGGTGAATCATCGCGTACCGTTGCCACGCTAAGTTGTGCATCGTCACTTAAATCTAGCGCTTCAACTAAAACCCGTCCCATACGCCCGTTGGCGCCAAATAATCCTACTTTCATTTTTTCGTTTTACACTTTTATAAACCTTCAACTGTGAGGCATTTTGCCAAATGCCGTCACTATTGCAATGTGAGATTCATATTAAATAGGCATAACAAGGAATCGGTAAGATTTAACTACTACCAATCTGCATAGTTCTTTGCCAAAACTTCAAGCTCGGATGTAAAAAAATTCAGTACACGATGCTTAGGACATGTTGAGCTTTACTGCGCATTTTTGATGCAAAGATCAACATGTCCTAATTGCAACACTAAGACAAACAGAGGTTTTCTGCCGTTGGGCCTACTTGTTTTATAGAGTAAGTTAAGCGACGCTATGGCAATTAACAGATGACCGAGTACTTATTCGTCACCGCTGAACGGCAAGTGTGGATAAGTCAGAATACAACCCAACTAAATTTACTATGCAAAAAACTCTTATATGGGATATTCCCACCCGGCTTTTTCACTGGCTTATTGTAGCGAGCCTTTTAGCGCAATATGCAACAGTTGAATGGCTTGAAAACAAAGTGCAATGGCACTTTTACATTGGGTACTTCACCTTATTCCTTATCGTTTTCCGCATAATCTGGGGATTTGTTGGTACGCAACACGCGAAGTTCAGTAGCTTTATTACTGGTCCCAGAAAGGTTTTCAATTATATAAAAACCTTATTTAATAGGCAGTCCGAACCCGCTATTGGCCACAACCCTTTAGGCGGATGGTTTGTCGTCGTTATGCTAGTGTTGCTTGCCATACAAGCGGTATCGGGATTGTTCATGACCGATGATATTTTCTTAGACGGTCCCTATCGCCAGTTAGCCGGAGAAGAAACACTAGCGCTAATGAACACTCTGCATCACCTTGCCTTTGATGTGTTACTTTACGTTATCGCACTTCATATAGGCGCGGTAATATTTTACAGCGTGTATAAGAAGCAAAAATTGGTTCCTGCCATGGTGCATGGCAATAAGGAGTCAGCGACAGCAGGTATAACTGACTCGCGAATTCTACGTGCTTTTGTTGTGGCGCTCATCGCCGCAGCAGCTGTATATGTGGCTATTGAAGTATATCCGCCAGCTCCACAGGCAGATGAATATTACTACTAGCTAAACAGCGGTGGGCTTGTTGACCAAGCCCTTCTCTCGCATGAGCGTCTCAATCTCACTTACGCTTGACGGATCATCGATGGTTGAGGGTACGGCAACAGATTCATTGGCTGCAATTTGACGCAGCAGTTTTCGGAGTATTTTACCTGACCGGGTTTTGGGTAAACGATTGACGACGATGGCTCGCTTAAAGCACGCCACTGGCCCGATTTTATCGCGAACCCGTTGAACCAAATCTTGTTCAAGTTCCTGTTCATCAACGGTAACGCCGTCTTTTAGCAGTACCAATCCAACTGGCAATTGCCCTTTTAACGCATCATGGATACCTATTACACTACATTCAGCAATGGCAGGATGTCCTGCAAGCACTTCTTCCATTTCACCAGTAGATAACCGGTGCCCGGCAACGTTTATGACATCGTCGGTGCGACCCATAATAAATACGTAGCCATCTTCATCTACGTACCCGTTATCTCCGGTGCTGTAATACCCTTCAAATTCTCGTAAATAGCCATCAACAAACCGTTGATGGTCTTGCCAAATGGTTGTCAAACAACCTGGGGGAAGCGGTAACTTGATAGCAATAGCGCCTTTTTCACCGGTTATTTGCTGTTCATCAGCACCTTTCAATACCGTTACGTTAAATCCAGGTGTAGGCACGCTTGATGAACCGGGTTTCGTGGCCAATGGTTCAAGCCCCATCGGGTTTGAACAAATCGGCCAGCCAGTTTCGGTTTGCCACCAATGGTCGATAACGGGAACACCAACCTTCTCGCTCGCCCAGAAATATGTTGGCGGATCTAGACGTTCACCCGCCATAAATAAGGTACGCAAGCTCGACGTATTGTATTTAGATAAAAACTCAGCATCAGGGTCCGCTTTTCGTATCGCTCTAAATGCTGTTGGAGCTGCAAAAAGTACATTCACTTTGTGAGACTCTATCATACGCCAAAATGCACCGGCATCAGGAGTGCCAATGGGCTTTCCTTCGTACAGTACCGTCGTTGCGCCTTTTATGAGCGGGCCATAGACAATATATGAATGACCGACCACCCAACCAACATCCGATGCAGCCCAAAAAATATCGTCCTCACTAATACCGTAAATCGCGCCCATTGAATAATGAAGAGCAGCCGCGTGCCCTCCATTATCTCGAACAACACCCTTAGGTTTACCGGTTGTACCTGAAGTATAAAGAACATAAAGCGGGTCAGTTGCATCGACGGGAACAGGAGAAGCTGGCACGCTAGCTTCAACCAGAGAGAGCCAATCGTGGTCAGTTGCTTCATTTAACTCAGCAATTAGCTGAGCGCGTTGAAACAACACGCATGCCTGTGGTTTGTGCTCTGCTAATGATATTGCTTCATCAACAAGAGGTTTGTACGGTAGAACTTTATTGCCTTCAATGCCACATGACGCAGTAACGATAACTATCGGTTTTGCGTCATCTATTCGTACTGCAAGCTCATTTGCGGCAAAGCCACCAAACACCACAGAGTGCACAGCTCCCAAACGAGCGCAAGCAAGCATCGCGATCACTGCTTGCGGGATCATGGGCATGTAGATAATCACGCGCTCGCCTTTCGTCACACCCAAGCGGGATAAGCCGCCTGCGAACTCGGCAACACGGTTTAAAAGCTCTTTGTAAGTAAAGTGCTGAGTAGTTTGTGTAACAGGTGAGTCATAAATAAGCGCGGTTTTATCGCCACGACCATTTTTTACGTGATGATCAAGCGCTAAATAGCTGGTGTTAAGCTGCCCTCCCCTAAACCAGTCGAAGTAACCATTATCTGTAGATTGGCATCCTTTTTGAGGAGATTGAAACCACGCTAGCTTTTGTGCTTGTTCTAACCAAAACTCATCGGGGTGCTGGGTCGAGGCAATATATTCATCTTTATAAGTCATAACCATGTCCTGAGTAGGGTTTATCTTCACCCTACGATAGTTACATGACATCTACTAATAAGACTTCAGGCGTAGATCGACTAACAAATTGATTTACATGAATTTAAACTTTATCTCTCCATTTAATAACAAGAGGTATCGAAGCGGTTGTTTCAACGCATACTTGAATAAGCCCTCGACTGCGTAAGGTTAACTACCTTCTTTATATTGCTTCTCACTAATTTTACTTTTCCAATCATCTACACTCATGGGTTTATCTAAGTAATATCCCTGAAATGCTCCGCAACCACATGCCTTAGCTTGATCTAATTGACCCGTTGTCTCTATTCCCTCAGCTACGGTATTTATGTGTAACGCTTTGGCCATGTTGCAAATACTTGTAACTAATAATGTTTTTTGCTGCGAGCCTTCCATCGCTTCGACAAATACCCTGTCTACTTTCAGTTCGGTAATTGGCAAATCTTGAAGATAATTTAAATTTGAGTCACCAAGACCAAAATCGTCGATAGACAAACTAAACCCTTGTTCCGCTAATTCTCTAACGCGACGTTGAATAACGCTCACTCCTCTTATCAATGCACCTTCAGTGAGCTCTAGAGTTAAATTTTTGTGTGACACGCGCCACTTATTTACTATTGCGACAAACTTACTCACAAAATCAGCTCGCGCTAAGTGCTTTGCACTGATATTGACAGACAACTTAGTGTTAATTTTCTTTGACTGGCATTCACTAAGTAACCCGCAGGCTTCGCTACACACCCACAGCCCGAGTTCAGCAATAAAATCATTCTCTTCGGCAATAGGAATGAATTCAGAAGGGCTTACTGTACCCATATGAGGATGCTTCCACCTTAACAACACCTCTGAGCTTATAACGTTCTGCGTTGCATCGTATTGAGGTTGAAGCTCAATATATAACTCGTTGTTAGAAATAGCCCTGCTCAGAGAGTGTTTAATGTAATTGTACCGCTCGATATCACTTGCATTAACATGAAAATACTCGTGCTCCGACTTAAAAGTAGAAGTATTTTTTACCTCTCTTAAAGGTTTTCTCGACAATAGTTCTTTTATCTTTTTAAACGAAAAATGCTTCGTTGGAACCGTGCAACTTATGGTTTGCGTTTCAATATTTAAGAGGCTGTTGTGCAGGGTTATTGGCGCTAGCACGTGATCGTGAATAAGAATAGCGCAATCGTGTGCAGCATTTAGAGACTGTGCTTCTTCACTAAAATATTGATGAAGATGAATATAAAAAGCACCTCTCTCACATTTGAATATACTGGCTGAATTGCGCTTGTTAATTTCGAATATGCGAATGAAGCGACTGGCCAAAATTCTCAGAATATAGTCTATCGTTGGCTCCCCAAACGCATTTTCGTATTCTTTTATGTTACAGATGGCAACGCGCATAAACGTGGCAAATGGTTTAGATGACTTGTCGTCATGAGCTTTATCACCAAGGTATCGCTCAAATTGGTGTAAGTTCGGAAGACCTGTCACCGTATCGGTTAAAGCGAGTTGTTTGTAATGCTCAATTTCGTGGTTTTGATTAGTGATATCGCGCACTGAGGCGATAATTAATTGTTGATTATGTACAGAGCATTTCGACAAATTAACTTCACAGGCAATACGTTTACCATTTTTATGGCGAAGACATTCGTTTACCGAGCCATTTTCGCTACACCATGCTAAACCCGCTGGTATGTTTATGAAACAAGAAGGCGCATCGGTATTTTGCACCTTGGTTGATATTAATTTTATATCTTGCCCAATCAGCTCTTCGGGCTCAAAGCCTAATACAGAATAAACGCGTTCATTTGCAGTTAGAATAGTGCCATGTTCATCTATGCTTAACACCACGCTATCCACATTATTCAATAAACTGGTCAGATAATCTGTGTAGTTATGTTGTGAATCCGATAGACGCTGTATTTCCGTTTCATCCTGCACTGCGCCATAAAGCCGGGTTAATTTAATTCCGCTAGCATTTCCTCGCTGAACCTGTAAGAACACGGTTAGTTTTATACTTTTTCTGCGACCTTGCTTGTCGTGAAATTCAAAGTGCTTTACGAACTCTCTATCTTCTTTAAGCGCTTTAAAAACGCGCTGCTTTAAGTCTCTTCTATCACTCGAGGTAAGCATATCGAGCACTTCATTAAGGCCGACGCTTTTTACACGAGGTAAGCCTAATAAGGCTTTCATCACCTCAGTCAGAGAAAGTACGCCTGTGAATCTGTCAATCTCCCACGCGCCCACTTTAGAAATTGAACTCACCTCTTCTAACAAGGCAAGCTGTTCGGATAACTTGTCTGAATAGGGATGACGCGCCAGCTCATATTGGTAACTAAGCTCTACTTTTTGGCGCGTAATATCTATCAATGTATGTTGTAGAGGGCTCAATACACTGTGGCGTACAAAAGTGAGAACAACACCCATTACTTCATTTTGCATATCTCGCACGGTAGCAACTACTACATAGCTATCAGCATAATGTTCGAGTGAAGGGGGAAAGATAAAATCTTTGCAAGGTATTGGAGCGCTCAAAGGTGTAAGCGGGAGCATGAGCAATACATGTGAAGGAAAAACAACGCTCTCGGCTTCTAATGATAGGTGGTTTACGTCGCAAGATAATACCGTTGCTCTTCCATTGCTAGGGTTTACCGAGGCAAGTAATATACACAGAGCCTCTGTTTTCGTTCGACTTTCATTGAGCAACACAGAAATGTTTTGCTGTGTTGTGCGCATGGTTGACAACATGCGTTCACTGCGTAAATCCATCTAAGCAAACCTTTTGATATCTCTTCGAATTCAGCACAAACGATAGCAGCACGACAATAAAAGGATGAAAAGTTGTGTCGTGGTTTTAAGCGCTTTACAAGTTTTGCTGTTTCAGTTGTCTACGAGCTGTTTTATATTTTTTAAAAGCAGGACCTGCGAAGATTGGGTACCTAAACGCGTACCTTCAGTCGAAGAAAATTATCGCCAAGCCTGAGTGTTTAACATAGCCAAGAATTGTACAAATTTCCAGCAAAAACCCGTTGAAACGTTTCGAACCCGTGGAAAGTTCTTATTATTACGAATTAACTATTTGAAATCCGGGATAGTACTTGCGAGCTCTTTTATCTGAACAGGATCTAACACTACTGAGCTTAGCGCACTAGAAACAGTTTGCGTGGGAAGGGCTGTATTTTTGCTAAAAAATTCACGGTCACGCAGCTTGAATTTACGCGTTATTGTCGGATACAAGTAATTTTCTGTCAGCCAAAGGACTGCCGCTACTTCTGGACCCGCCGCCATAAGACCCGCAGCGAAAAAGCCTACGCCAATAGCGACCCTCGCGACTGCAGATTCCGATTGCTTTTCACCAAACAACGATGACAACTGCTTCGAATAGGCACGAGCCTCAGCAGTTAAACACTCTTCTGTGCCTTGCCCGGAAAAATAGTCATCTTGAGCTTGACGGTACGCTCTCAACTGTTTGCCGACATCGCTAAACGGAGATACTAATTCCGCCCATTTTGGCCCGCTATTCATTGATATATTTTGTGGTACACGCAATCCGGGTATTGAAACGTGCTGCATTTGTAACTCTTGATCTACTTTGGATAAATCAGCAAACGCTGAGCTAAACCGTGTTTCGACCAAAATTTGCTGTTTCGACAAAGATGGCTGGCTACCCAAGCAAACACCGAAATTATAGTGATACGCCTCACAGGCCAGGTGCATCATAGCTAGACGTCCTTGATGGTTATCAGCTAAGCACTCAGTGACCGCAGACTCCCAACGGGTTCGGGTAGCCTCTTTGTCGTATCGATTTGATTTTTCATACAAATCAAACACTCGTCGCCACTGGTCATGACTGACACTGTCAATTGATAAGTCTTCTGGTGTGCGTTCAGCCAACCGCATGATCATTTGATCAAAGCCATGACTGATGTGTTTTTCTGGCCAAGGTATAAAATTATCCGTTTCTTCTAACAGTGGCTGCCACTTACGTAATTCTCGCTTCAAACTTGGCCATTCGGCAGAATTTTTCAAAACGTTGAAACTGGCAACACCTTGATCCGCCATTTTCTCTGGTAAGGAGACTAAATCGGCGTTCCGCGATAAGATCCTGACAAAACCTTGCTCGATTAATGACGTAAGCGGAGAACAACTGGGGTTTAGAATAGCTTGCCTTGCCGCACTATTATTAAGCAAATACCCATCATTGATAAGTATCTTCTCTCCTAATATAGCCTTCCTCACTAGCAATTGATTAAAGTAGTTTATATCTGCGTCGAATTGCCAAGGAAAACGCTCTACAACATCGTCCAGTGTACCTACATACGTTAGCGAGGGTCGCATCTTATCTCCATATTAAAAACCTGTTGTTAATATACCACAGCGTATGGGTCTTAACGATGTACTCTCGTAGACACGTTCTACAAGGCTATAATGAAGTCAATTTCTGAGGTGGCTAAGTGAGTGGCAATGTCTGATGCCTATTACTTACAAAGCCCTAGACGAAAAAGTACACTGCTATTTGAGGAAGGTTGCGAGTCTGCGCTTCAGCCCCACTCTCAATTTATCTATATGATTTAATTATAAAATACTAATTAACACATCGAAGTATTGACCGAGGTTTTGGGTCAGTAAAATGCAATAGACACATTCTTACTGACCTGATACTAGAGCGCTTTCACGTGTTGAACAACAAGCTGGGGCTAGTCCTTCTTATAGTCGTCATGGCATGATTTACAGCTTGCACCAATTTTACCGATTGCACCTCTATACGCGCTTTCATCACCCGCTTTAACAGCTGCTTGAAGCCCTTGTGCTGCCGTTTTAAGTGCCATCACTTTCTTTTCTACATCTGAGAAATTTTCCCAAATTTCATCTTTTGCGCCAGTTTCAACGTCATACTTACGAGTATCAACTGATAAATAATCGTCCATCATGTCAGCAAGTTGCTCTAGACGTACGGCATTTGTTTCCATAACACTTTCGTCAAAAGGTAAAGCACCTTTTGCCATGCCACCTAAAGGTCCCATGTTACTGCGTACTAACTGAAAAACGGCCTGGCGATATTGTGTTGCAGCTCCCGCGTGTTTTTCTGACGTTGCTTCTGTCACGTCAGCAGCTAATACCGAGCCTGATAAGATTGCGCCTGCCGTGGCAGCGCTCAGTAGCAATTTACTTGAAAATTTCATGCCTGTTCCCTTGTTAGGTAAATATTATTCATTGGTCTCAAACGGGCTTTTAAGCCTTGTAATCAACAAGCTAAAAGTCCCGATACTTGGGTTATCGTGACGAATAGTCGGATGATGCGCAAGATTTTTAGCGGTAAAAGTAAGTAAAGAAAAGACTAACTCCCCCTTTCCTTCTTAAAGTGAGCACTTTCTATTACAAATACCAATCTGCATGGATAATTGGCCACTCATAAGAGCGCGTTTAAATGCCTTTCAAAAATAAAAAAGCCCTCAACTGAGGGCTTTCAAATGAAGTATGTACTACTAAGCAATTAGTTCGTTAAATCGTCAAAGAACTTTTTAACGCCGTCAAAGAAGCCTTGCGCTTTCGGGCTGTGCTTACTTGACGCTTTACCCATCGACTCTTCAAGCTCTTGAAGTAGTTCTTTTTGGCGAGATGATAAGTTTACTGGTGTTTCGACCACAACCTTACACATTAAATCGCCCATGGCACCACTTCGCACTGATTTAACACCTTTACCACGTAGACGGAACATTCGGCCAGTCTGCGTTTCAGGGCTGATTTTCAGTTTTACTTTGCCATCTAGCGTTGGCACTTCTAGCTCGCCGCCAAGGGCTGCCGTAGTGAAGCTTAACGGTACTTCACAGTACAAGTTGTTGCCATCGCGCTTAAAGATATCGTGCTCACGTACGTGGACCTGAACGTATAAATCACCTGGAGGTGCACCGTTCTCTCCAGCTTCACCTTCGCCTGATAGACGAATACGATCACCGGTATCTACGCCAGCTGGAATTTTAACGTTAAGGGTCTTAGTCTTTTCTTTACGACCGTGGCCATGACAGCTGTTACAAGGATCTTCAATGATCTTGCCTTTGCCCGAACACGTAGGGCAAGTCTGCTGAACAGCAAAGAAACCTTGGCGCATTTGAACTTGGCCATTGCCGTGACAGGTTGGACAGGTCTTAGGTGAAGAGCCTTTCTTCGCACCAGAACCATCACAGACTTCACACTCGACCAAAGTTGGTACGCGAATATCTACGCTCTTGCCACGAACCGCTTCTTCAAGCGTTAGCTCTAAGTTGTAGCGGAGGTCTGAACCTTGACGTGCGCGAGATTGACGACCTCCTCGGCCACCGCCGAAGATATCACCAAATACATCACCAAAAATATCGCCGAAATCGGCACCACCACCGAAGCCACCGCCACCACGGTTAGGATCTACTCCCGCGTGGCCATATTGGTCGTATGCTGCACGTTTCTGCGAATCTGACAGAATTTCGTAGGCTTCCTGGATTTCTTTAAATTTATCTTCCAGGCCTTTATCGCCTTGCGTACGGTCAGGGTGATATTTCATCGCCAGCTTCTTATACGCCTTTTTAATTTCGCGTTCGCCTGCGCTTTTATCTACCCCGAGTACTTCGTAGTAGTCTCGTTTCGACATATCGTTTACATATCCTACTTTTTGTCGATAAGCATTTTATGCTCATCGAATCTACATCTGACTGTTGTGAAAATAACCTGAATATAAATTCAATAACGCCAAGTCATTTACACAACAAAGGCGCAACAAGAAATTCCTGCTGCGCCTGAACTGCTTACACGGCCCGCTAACATGCTAAGTAACGGGCCTGACACAACAGTTTACTTCTTGTCGTCGTCTTTCACTTCTTCGAATTCAGCGTCAACAACGTCATCGTCTGCTTTACCAGAAGAAGCTTGCTGCTCTGCACCTTCTGCGCCACCGGCTGCAGCTTGCTGAGCTTGCGCCGCTTCCATTAGCTTGCTAGATGCTTGGATAAGCTCTTGCGTTTTCGCTTCGATGTCCGCTTTGTCTTCGCCTTTAACTGCAGTTTCAAGTGCTGAAAGTGCTTCTTCGATTGGCGCTTTGTCTTCTGCACTTAGTGCATCGCCAACTTCTTCAAGCTGTTTACGTGTGGCGTGAACCATACCGTCAGCTTGGTTACGCGCTTGAATCAGCTCTTCAAACTTCTTATCAGACTCTTTATTCGCTTCCGCGTCAGCTACCATTTTTTCTACTTCTTCATCGCTTAGGCCTGAAGAGGCTTTGATAGTGATCTTCTGCTCTTTACCTGTGTCTTTGTCTTTCGCAGACACGTGTAGGATACCGTCAGCATCAAGATCGAATGTTACTTCGATTTGCGGTACACCGCGTGCTGCTGGACGAATACCTTCTAGGTTGAACTGACCAAGAGACTTGTTGCCACTTGATTGCTTACGCTCACCCTGTAGTACGTGTACTGTTACTGCAGACTGGTTGTCTTCAGCAGTCGAGAACGTTTGCGACTTCTTCGTTGGAATTGTAGTGTTCTTCTCGATAAGCACAGTCATCACGCCACCCATAGTCTCGATACCTAGAGACAGAGGTGTAACGTCTAGAAGTAGTACGTCTTTAACGTCACCTGAAAGTACGCCACCTTGAATTGCTGCGCCTACTGCAACTGCTTCGTCAGGGTTTACGTCTTTACGTGGCTCTTTGCCAAAGAATTCAGTCACGTACTTCTGTACTAGCGGCATACGAGTTTGACCACCAACTAGGATGATGTCGTTAATGTCGCCTACAGAAAGATCTGAATCAGCTAGTGCCTTCTTAAGCGGCTCAAGTGAATTCTTAACTAGGTCTTCAACCAAAGACTCAAGTTTTGCACGAGTAAGCTTAATAGCTAAGTGCTTAGGACCTGTTGCATCAGCAGTGATGTATGGCAGGTTAACTTCAGTCTGTTGAGAAGAAGAAAGCTCAATTTTTGCTTTTTCACCCGCTTCTTTAAGACGCTGCATAGCAAGCGGATCTTTACGAAGGTCGATGCCTTGGTCTTTCTTAAACTCTTCAACTAGGTAGTTGATAACACGGTTATCGAAGTCTTCACCACCAAGGTGAGTATCACCATTAGTTGCTAGTACTTCAAACGTGTGTTCGCCGTCTACTTCATCGATTTCGATGATAGAGATATCGAACGTACCGCCACCTAAGTCGTATACTGCAACAACGTTGTCGCCTTGCTTTTTGTCCATGCCGTAGGCAAGAGCAGCAGCAGTTGGCTCGTTGATAATACGCTTAACTTCAAGACCAGCGATGCGACCCGCGTCTTTAGTTGCTTGACGCTGAGAATCGTTGAAGTAAGCAGGAACAGTGATAACTGCGCCAGTAACTTCTTCACCAAGATAATCTTCAGCTGTCTTTTTCATTTTCTTAAGTACTTCAGCAGAAATCTGCGGAGGCGCCATTTTCTCGCCTTTCGCTTCTACCCACGCATCACCATTATCAGCACCTACAATTTTGAAAGGCATGATGTCGATGTCACGCTGTACTTCTTTATCTTGAAAGCGACGACCAATTAGACGCTTAATTGCGAATAATGTGTTAGTCGGGTTAGTTACCGCCTGACGCTTTGCAGACTGACCAACTAATGTTTCCCCATCGTTTGTGTAAGCGATGATTGAAGGGGTTGTACGATCGCCTTCCGCGTTTTCAATTACGCGAGGTTTGTCGCCGTCTAGAACTGCGACACATGAATTCGTTGTACCTAAATCGATACCAATGATTCTACCCATTTCGTGTCTCCGAAAAAGTTTCTTAATTCTGTACTTTTAGTGGGGTTATTCCCCAGCCTTTTCAATAGATGTCAGTAAAAAAACTGACATTTTTGTGTGTTTATCGCAAAAAGCGTGACTTACGCTTGCGTGTCCACACCACCACTTGGCGCACGCGATACCATAACCATGGCAGGGCGTAACAAGCGGCCGTTAATTTGATAACCTTTCTGCATAACCGCCATCACCGTATTTGGCTCGTGGTCTGCACTTTCTTGCATAGACATTGCCTGATGCAAGTCAGGGTTGAAGGCTTCGCCCTGCGGATCAATAAGGCTTAATCCAAATTTCTCAATAGTGCTTAAGAAAGTTTTGTGGGTCATTTCCACACCTTCTAAAAGCGGCTTAACCGCTTCATTGTCGCCATCGGTCATTTCGATAGCACGCTCTAGGTTATCGATAACCGGAAGCAACTCGCCAGCAAAGCGTTCAAGGGCAAATTTACGCGCCTTTTCTACTTCACCTTCAGCACGACGACGTGCGTTGTCAGCATCTGCACGCGCGCGAAGCACGCCATCTTGCTGCTCTTTGATTGTGGCTTGCGCCTCAGAAAGTGCCGTTTCTAGCTCGTAAATGCGTTGTGCATTTTCATCAAGCTCTACGCCTTCTGCTTGTGACGCTTCTACTTGCGCTTCTTCAGCATTTTGTACAGTTTGATCAACTGTATTTTCTTGTTCTGCCTGCACGTCGCGATTATCGCTCATGCCTACCTCCAAACGTTTTTCTTAATTAGGCATTGCCCAATAACGTTAAAATTATTGGGAATAAGTCTGTTGCGCTTAGTTATGGGGCTAGATTTAAGGTGATCAAGGGTATCCACATTATTTTTGTGGGTGATTTTAAAAAAATATAAAAAAAGCCAAACTTCAATACTAAGTTTGGCTTCCTAACGCTTTAATGAGTTTTTTTAATTTAGTTACCTAGTGGTACCAACTTGCCAAAATGTTGGCGTTCGTATTGAACCACTATCTAGGATAACACACTGAGGGTCACCTCTTTTGCAACCATTCCCTTTTATCCTGCTTCCCGTTTGCCCATGGTGCTTTCTGAGTTCACTTAGCATCAACCCGTGAACATCGCCCATATTGATACTAATTCCAGTCACCGTAATAGTTTCAATGCTGCTATCGAGACCAGCAGTAGACTTAGGGTTCTCATTGTCCTGCGCTATAACTTTCTCTCCACTTAATTGTTGAAGTAGCTCTACCGAATTGGCGTATTTACCTGACGCTGGAAATGCTAATAGAGACTTCGCTTTCACTATATCCTTTTCCACAAACTCTCCATTGATATAAAGAACGGCTAATACATAGTTAGCGAGGTAGCTCATTCCTTCTTCAACTTCGGCTTCCAAAAATTCAACCGCAGTCGCTTTTTCTTCGTCGGTAGATTCATTATCAGAAAAGACGAGAACAGCATATTCCTCTGCCGTTCTATTAACGCCTTCATCTGCAGCAAATTTCATCAATCGCTTGGCTTCAGCCATATTCTTTTGTGTACCAATTCCCTGTGCAGCCATCCCCGCTGCTTGTCGGTAAGCTGGTAGGAAGCCCTGTTTGGCAGACTTATCAAAGTAATAATAGGCATTTTCTAAATCTGTCTTTACCCCAGATTCAGGATTCATAAAGATGTGGCCAAGGGAGAAGCTGGTTTGTTCATGACCTCTGGACGCCAAAGCTCGAAGTGTATTCAGCTTAGCAAGTGAACAATCTTCGTCTGCACATTCAGGTTGATTCGGAATAGCCCAAACAGATGCAGATATTATAGTTGAAATTAGTAGTGAGATTCGCAGAATACGTGTGCTTGCTGAATTTTGTTTCATTAAATTCCCTTTTTATTATTCCGGTGATTGGCTAAGACCGACTTATGTGTAAATCCTACTGCTCAAAAAGACGTCGCCTTGTATAAAAACCTATCACTTATCGTTCAAATTGCAAATAATTAACTCCGAAATATTGCTTGTGTGCCAACAGAAGATACCTCGCATGTGAAAACTATGTTAATGTAAATCAACAATAAAACGCGCTTTCAATTGCGCTAATAAATGCGTTCAACTACACGGAATATCTATGCTAAGTATCTGGACGGTTGGCACTATTGTTGGTTGTTATCTCCTCGCGCTTTTCGCTTTAGCATTTTGGGGCGATAAGCGTTTACGTGACAACCGGCAACACCCAATATTGTACAGCCTTGGATTGGGCGTGCATTGTACATCTTGGGCATTTTTCGGCACTACCTCTCAAGCAGCACAATATGGCTGGGCAGTTATCCCTACTTATTTAGGGATTATGCTGACTATGGCATTTGCGTTTCCTGTGGTGCTTCATATAAGCAGACTGTGTCAACAACACAACATCAGCTCTTTAGCAGACCTCATCTCACTTAAATACCAGCACTCCCACTTGATTGCCGCGCTTATCACTTTACTGTGTTTTTTCGGTGTAGTGCCCTACATTGCCCTGCAGTTAGACGCCATTACGAAATCAATAAATTTGTTGACTGACGACGCGCATACAAGCACGCCATGGTTAAGTATCTACGTAGCTATCTTGCTCGCATTATTTGCCATTATCTTCGGTACCCGTACACTCAACTTGACCGACAAACACCCCGGTCTGCTACTTACTATAGCGTTTGAATCGGTTATAAAGCTTGTTGCCCTGTGCGCTGTAGGTGTTTTCGTTTGCTTCTATCTGTTTGATGGTGTGTTGGATTTGGTGTCTAACGCCGCTTCAAATGCCAGTGCTCGAGAAGTCATTTATGCTGATAGCGCACCCTGGGTTTATGTATCACATGTTGTTTTGGGCGTTTGCTCTATGTTCGTTTTGCCACGACAGTTTCATATGAACTTCGTTGAGCAGAACGGTGAGGGGGAGCTTAGAACAGCAAGGTGGCTATTTCCCCTCTATTTATTTGGCATGACCCTTTTTATTATTCCTATTGCACTTGCAGGAAAAATGCTGCTGCCAGTGGATACGAGCTCTGATGCGTATGTGCTTGCCCTACCTTTATATGCTGAAAATATCGCGCTGTCGTCATTTGCTTTCATAGGAGGTCTTTCTGCAACCACCAGCATGGTGATTGTTGCAACCTTGGCGCTGGGAATAATGATCTCGAACAATGTTGTCACGCCACTTTGGCTAAAAGCGAGACTAAAGACTTCGCCCAATCGTTCAATGCAGCCAAACAAAATACTGTCTATACGTCGTATTACCGTTGTGGTCGTACTTAGTATTGCGCTCTGGTATCACTTGAATATAAGTCAGGCTGCACCTCTGGTTAAAAGCGGGGTGATTGCTATAGCATTATTAGCACAGTGCATGCCTGCACTTATGTTTGGTCTTTACTGGCCGAAAAGCAACAAAGCTGCCGCTATTTGCGCCTTATTGGTAGGGTTTACATGTTGGGCAGCATTCCTCCTCTACCCAAGCTTACTGTCGAGTTATTATTTCAACCCAGCACCCACTGACCAAGCGCTTGGTTTGGGCTTTGCCTTTTCCTTATTGGCTAATTGCCTTACATTCGTTACGGTTGCATTAATTACATCAAGACGTGGCACTAAGCCAAATAATACGCTCCTCACAGATCACGACACACCTCGTTTACTGGTAAAAGTGAGGGACTTAATTGCACTCACCGAACGTGTGCTCGAAAGTGCCACGCACTCTCAACTGGTTAAGCAGCTATCAGTTGACGTCAATCGCGCCGCTAGCAGTGGTTATGCCAGTCAGGCGCTTATCGACAGGGTAAATAAGTTGCTTGCCGCACAAGTAGGAGCACCTAGTGCTCGTATATTACTGGGTGCCATCGCAGATACAGGCAGCGATAGCTTTCCAGAACTGGTTGACTGGGTAGAAGAAGCTTCTCAGTCATTTCAGTTTAACCACGAGGTACTTCAATCGTCAGTGCAAAACATTGAGCAAGGCATAAGTGTGCTTGATGACAAACTGCAGCTACTGGCGTGGAACGAACGTTACGTGGAATTATTTGCCTACCCTAAAGGATTTCTAAAAGCGGGCATGCCCATTACCGATATACTTAGCTACAACGCAAACCGAGGGTTGTTTAGCCCCTCATCTATCGAAAAGCGCGTTAGCTACATGCTGGAAGGCACCCGTCATAAACATATTCGCAAACAGCCTGACGGAAAAGTGATAGAACTTAACGGCGCGCCGCTGCCTGGTGGCGGCTACGTGACTACCTATAGCGATATCACTGAATACATAGCAATTCAAAAAGAATTAGAAAGTGCAAAAGAAGACTTGGAGGCAAGGGTTGCGCAGCGTACAGCAGAATTAGAAGAAGCCAAACAACACGCTGACAAAGCTAACGAGAGCAAAACCAAATTTCTGGCCGCGGCTGGGCACGATCTCATGCAACCTTTCAACGCCGCAACATTATTTGCCAGCATGCTCAGCAAAAAGACGCAAGGCAGTGAACTGGCCACACTATCTGAAGGCGTGGTGAATTCTTTGGACAATGCTCAGAGCTTACTTTCAATGCTACTTGATATGACGAAATTAGACGCTGGCGTGCTTACCCCTCAAAAGACTGAATTTCCAGTCAGTGATATGTTGTCTTCATTGGTGCAGGAATTTAGTGTCATTGCAAAGCAAAAAGGTATTGAGCTCAGGTATGTACCGACCAGAGTTATGGTGTACTCGGACAAAGTACTACTGCGACGGGTGCTTCAAAACTTGCTGTCCAACGCAGTCCGCTATACCGCAAAAGGCCGTATTTTGGTGGGCGTGAGACGCACAAGAGTCACAAATACCAAGCAGGTAATAAAGCTTTGTGTTTACGATACCGGACTAGGTATCGCCGACCACCAACAGCATGAAATATTTAGTGAGTTCCATCAGCTAGAGAGCAACAACAAAGGCGAAGGAATTGGATTAGGCCTGACTATTGTAGATAAGATATGTCGACTACTCGGTCATGAAGTCGGACTGACTTCATCGCCAAATAAAGGAAGCTGCTTCAGTGTGGCTGTATCTAGAGCATTTCAAAGCGAAGCCTCGATACTCACCGCGCACGCAAGTAACACTATTCATGTTGACTCCCCTTTTAATAAATCAGTATTAACGAAGAACTCAGCAAGTGCGCCAAATAATTCAGTAAGCGTTCAAAAAAGCGCATTAGACAGCCGTTCTCGCCCTGTCTCCTCGCACTCCCATCAAATGCCCTCTTTAGACTCAGCGAATAAAAACAACAATGCATTTTTAAAAGACACCCGTTTCCTACTCGTAGAAAATGACGAGCAAGTGGCAAATGCAATGTGTACCTTACTGAGAGATTGGGGAGGGAGTACAACATTGATAGCGGGCGGAGCAGAAGTGTCGAGTATTTCACAAGAACACTTTGATGTACTCGTTGCCGATTATCACCTAAATTATGGCGAAACCGGTTTTGACGTTGCTGCGATTCTTTCTGAAAATAACGTGAGTTTTGCCTTAAAGATTTTAGTCACTGCCAACAGAAGTAACGATATAAGAGAAGAAGCGGCGGAGCAACAATTTAGCTACCTGCCAAAACCCTTAAAACCTGCGGCACTTAAGCGACTGCTAAAGCAATCGCTTGTTTAATAGAGAACTCGTGATCGCATTTGTAGTACGGCAGTAGGTATTTCGTCTTCTTTTGGTAGCTGGTTTGCATCAAGATGCTTTTTACTTTTGCGGTAACGCGATGTGAAGTTTCCCGTAACGATAATCAAGTGTTACAACGAAGTCTTTCAACAAATCATAGCCTATTAAGCCTACTACCCGCTTTCCACCTATCCGGCTACCCGTTCTTTCATACTGACTTTCTAAGTTTGTCTTTTGCCCCTCAGCAGGAAAGCTAACCTTAACGTCACTAATCTCGAATGGACCAAACTTCACGACATCTGACGTAGCGAACTCATTGACCCCAGAACTATTGGCACCAAATGACGTGCTTGCGCCTTCCACTTTTTCAAGCAACCCAACCTTGGACGCCGCTCGACGGTTAATCAAAATTGTACCGGCGTTACCAGTATCGACTAATAGCCACAACGCAACACCGTTAATTTCTACTTGCGCGATAGGCATTCCACTACCCTGTTGAGAGCCGGCTCGAACATTTGCCACCTCCCCCATATCTATCGAATCACGCGTCACCAAACGAATTTTTCTGTGGGGATAGTCCAATTGAACGATGAAGTTATTGAAAAAACCTGCCCCCAGTAACATACCATTAGAGTGATGACCTAAGCTGGATTCGACAAGGGAATCCAACTCGAAATCACTACTGAATATTTCAACGTTTACATTGTTGTAAGCGTTACGCCTTTCAACGTCGTACACCCCTTTAACGGTCACGGGGCGCCCTTTATCAAGGTCTAAATCATGCTTCCCGATAAACGCGCGATTGATACTGTTTATATGTGCTCCTGAATCCAGCATGACCCGAGATTCGATGCCTTCTATGGTAACAGGCAAAAAAACGTGACCGTTGTCCAGGGTGAAATCTGTCCATGCTGTAACGGCACTAAACGCATTGAAAGAACTAAAAAGAAGGGAAAGTAAAATAAATCGCGTCATAAATATCCTTTTACGCCAGTAAACTAATCCTTTGAAATCTTACGCTAGCACATGAGCTGATTGAGATCGAATTAGCACGATGAATCGTACGCGCGAAAATCCCTAATCTAGTGGAAAGCATCTAATACATGTTAGTGCTTAAACTATATCAATATGATCATAGTCTTGAAGACGTCTATCGCTTTCCGTCTAGCTTAAATGCATTGCATTTTTGAACGCGATATCGGCCTTGGTTCTGTTAATAACACCAAGCTTTCTCAATACTGCAGATACATGCTGTTTAACGGTGGACTCTGAAATAGCGAGTTCGTAAGCAATAAAAAACGAAGTGCAAATAGAAAATGTAACATGAACACTACTGAGCAACTGCGAAAGGGAAAACGAGATTGATTGCGAGCGGAGGCACCTAGCATTTCTCAAAAACACCTTGACGTAATCAATTGTCGCGACATTGAAGCCACTACTATCTGAAAATATCAGATTTAGATCGTTGCCCATATACTTACAATTGTTAGCCACTTTCTGACATTTTAAACACCATCAAATATTTAAACTATCACAGTTCTTTTATTAAATATCCAAGGTGAAAAAATGTGTTTTTATAATCGCAATAGTCTACGAGTATCGGTTTTTATGTCAGCTCTTATATTGTTTGGCTGTGGGAGCAATGACAAAGCGTTACCGAGTCCTCCACCAAATGATCCACCTCCGAACCAAAATCCACCGATTGTTAACATCCCCGATGGTGTCTGGGAGTGGGTTGGATTTGGAAGAGCAATTAATGTCTCGGGTGAAAGTATCGACATGTATGACTTTACACGTCAAACGTGTTTGTCGGTGGGTATTACCACGCAAGAGGAATTGGCTACTACGTTAACGATAGACTCAATTGAAGCGGATAAATTTGTCGCAACTGACGATGGCGCTAAGCTTGTATATTCTGTAAGAGATTCCATTCCGGCGGCTTGTCTTGACGATAGATTGATCACTGACAATGGCCCTGTATCAACCCTTGAACATACATTACATAACTTCAATGACTATTATCCATTTTTTGAGGAACGAGGAATAGTAAACTGGGAAGAGCGTATGGAACATGCAAGATCTCAAGTGAATAGCCAAACAACAAATGAAGAGTTGTTAGCTACTCTTATCGAGCTTATTGCTGACTTAGGTGACGGTCATGTGAGTTTAACTGCAGGCGATGATTTCGAATTTATTCCCCTTAATCAGGAAGGCAAAATAGAAGACATTTTGGTGCAAGGTTTTCAAAATCAATCAGAAACTACTGATTTCAGTACTTATGTAGACGATCAGTTTGAACGAATTTTTGAAATTCGTGATAGCTATTTTGACCCTGGAAGTTTTACGAATGCGGGTGGTGAAAGTCAGGATGTAATTCAGTGGGCCACGATTGGAAACGGTATTGCTGGCTATATTGAAATCAATAGTATGGGCGGTATCTCTACAAATTCAGCGGTTAGTGACCTTACAGCAAGTGAAGACTTAATGGACCGAGTTCTTACTGATCTAGCGCATACAGAAGCGCTAATTATTAATGTTGCTGTAAATGGTGGTGGTGACTTAGCTATTGCTGATGCAATTGCAAGTCGATTCTCTACAGAAACAGTAACGGTTAGCACGTATGAGGCCTTTGGTTATGATGATTCTAATACACCACAACCCAGTCCACTGGTTCAGCGCGAACTAGCGCCAACAGATCGCGTCTCATATAGCCGCCCAATCGCTACAATTTCCGGACCGAATACCTATAGTGCTGCTGAGCATTTTCTACTATCAATGCGAGCGCTAAAGCATCCAGTCTGTTTTATTGGTGAGCGATCAGACGGGATCTTGTCAGCACCTTTGGATAAACAACTACCTGCAGAAGGCGCAAGGTTAGGCTTATCTAACATGGTTATCTACGATCACACCGGTCAGTCTTTTGAGGTGGTTGGTGTACCTGTTGATATTGAATCGACTACTTTTGAAGTTGTTGACTCGAACTCAGATAGTACAAAAGCTATTGATGAAGCGCTAGCCGCGCTTGGTTTTGGATATCTGGTTAATCGTGACACGCCTGCTGCCGATTGCGCGTTCAAAGAAGCCAGAGTAAGGCTTGAAACTACCGCACCGTAAGTTCAAAAACCGACGAAAAAAAACACGGCAATACCGAGTGTGCTCTTGAGGTCTGCCGTGCGTTCAATTGTCTATACTTACAAATTAAGCTCATATTCTTACAATTTCACACAATCACGTCGCTAGTAATTCTATATTCTTGTTGTAAATCGGCTGTAACAAGGCTTACAAGATGTTAGACAAAACCAAATTTACTAACATAGCGATAGGAACATTGATCGCGTTTTCTGCAATTAATGATGCATCAGGCATCGTTATTCGCCATGACAAACCCGCTGAAAACTACCTGGCAGATTTACATGATTTCCCACCCCTAGTAACATTTTACAGAATAGGTGTTCACGGAACGCTAATCGCACCTCAATGGATATTAACCGCTACACACGCCGTTTTTTGTCTGAATGCAGGTCAAATTATCAAGGTCGGTAATGAATTAGTTGAGGTTGAGTCTACCTATAGTTTTCCAACTTATGAGTTAGGTGGAGAAAACGATTTGTCACTGGTTAAACTGAGTCGACCAATCAAGAGCGCTCAACCTGCTAAGTTGTATCGCTCCAACGATGAAGTTGGAAAAACTGTATGGTTTATAGGTAGCGGCGGCACAGGAACCGGATTAACTGGGCAAACTGTAAACAACGAAGAAAATAATGGCGTGTTGCGCAGAGCCCAAAACCAAGTGGTATCGGTAACTGAATCTGACCTGAGGTTTGTTTTTGAGCCTGGTAATGAAGGTTTAGAGCTTGAAGGTGTTTCTGGAAACGGAGACAGTGGTGGTCCAGCTTTTATAAAAGATGAAAGCAACTATATCCTATTGGGCGTTAGCTCCAGAGCAAGTTCACAAGATAAAGACGTCGGTGAATATGGCGTTGAGGAGCTATACACAAGAGTCTCAACGCACATCGACTGGATTGAACGTGTAATATCTTCCAATGAATCAGAAAGAGCGAAGATAAGCTCATTAGACTCATTTCTCCACCCTGGCATGACAGATGAAAATATTACGGAAATCTGCCAATCTATATCTATCAAACCGGAAGGTTAAAATGAACGGGAGTGTTTTAAATCGCACTCCCGCTCTTAAGTGCTTTTAATGCCCTATCTCATGCAAAAAGACCAAGTAAAGATGAGCGACTAATTCTGCCTTGTCCAGCATTGGCAGATGTCCACATTCATATAGTATTTTGCGACTGGAGTTAGGTAATTTTGCATCTAATAGATCCGCACCTGAAACGTGAAAAATACGATCCTCTTTGCACCAGATAATTAATGTTGGCACCTCCAGCTGAGGTGCTAACGTCATTAATGTAGGTGTGTCGATAAAGCTGTTAGCTGCATGCCAGATGTTTTCATTCTGCTCTGGCGTACTAACGTAATACCATGCAATAGAACCACTGTTTCAGCTTCATACCGCGTGTGCCTACTCTCTAGGTAATGCACTCGACCAATGGGTAAATCTATTGATTTTGTTGTCTGCCCTGCTGACACATTGTTTATCGTCAATAAGACCGTGTGCACTTTGTTTAGCAGTGCAGACCAAGCAATAATGACCATAATAGGAATAACTGTACAAATAGCCACGATTGTGCGTTTCATAGGCCTCGCTTTCCCAGCATTTTTTATTTTTCAAATGAAGCGGTTACCGGCTTAAAAATGTTTCGAAACCGCTCACTAAAGGTTGGGTTGAGTTAAATTTAAATAGGTTTAATAACCGTCTTTTATCGCTACAAGCTCTCTATTTCTTATGTATACAGATTCACCATTGGCTTCGATTGGAATAAAGGTTAAATAAGATACCTCGCCACCGATCTCTGCAAAGAACGTATCATCACCGAAGTGCGCAAGTTCTCTCTCATAAGGGATGGGCTGTGGCATAGAGTCGAGCTCTGGAATAGTTATTGTTAGGTTGTTACCTTCAGCTTCGATAATAAACGTAAAGCTCTCGGTTGTGTAAACACCCTCATGTTTTACATATTTCGTTGGTTCGTTTGGTATAAGTGGTAATTCAGTAGATGCAGGCAATGTGGTTACTGCATCTAGTGCCGCTAAAAGGGTCGGTGTTAATTCGCTAAAAGCACCGCTACTCATAATTGATATTGCAATATCAAGGTCAGGAAAGACATAAAACACACTGGTGTATGAAAGCGTGTTTCCGCCATGATTCCAGTTTCTTATTGGGTACCATGCTTCATCGTTGTTAAAGCCTTCATTAATATATATACCGTAGCCATAATTCACGGGTAAACCACCAAAATCTTCGCTGACATGAGCGGTTGTTAACTGTTCTCTAAATTCATTGCCTAAAATACTCTCGTTACCATTTAACAAGAACTCCGCCATTTTGAGTTGCTCAGTAGGCGTTGACCAGGTTTCGGTACCCGCAGGGTGGCCAACAGTAGTTTCAGGTATTTGACTGATATTGGTCACATACGTACCTGGTTCATTTGGATCCAATGCCTGATAACCAAGTGCATAATTTCCATCCGCAACTGCACCTGAACGTCCAACCGCGCTTCTAGTCATACCTAAATCATCAAAAATATTCGTTTTAACGTATTCGTCAAAACCCACGCCTGAAAGTTCTTCTATTAACGCCCCAAGATATGACCAATTTGGGTTGCTATAGTTATGAAAAAGGCCTGGTGGATTCATTAAACGAGACCGCTGCGGATAGACGGCTTTCATGTAGTTTTTTAATTCTTCATTGGATTGCAAACCTGAATCGCGCAAACCCGATTGATGCGTTAAAAGGTGCTGAATTTCAATACCTTGCCAATCAAGTGCTTGGTCCCCCGGATATTGGATTTGAGGCAAAACATTCACTAAGTTATCGTCAAGGGTGATGCTACCCTGCTCTATTAACTGCAATGTTGAAACTGCCGTAAACATCTTAGTTGTAGAGCCCAATTGAAAAAGTGTATCAGTGGTAACAGGTTCACCAGTACCGTTAACTTTTTCTCCGAACGCTTCGGCAAAAACCACATCACCTTCTTGGTATATTGCGATTGAAATAGCTGCAGTATTATTGCTAGTTAAATCTTGCTCTATCGTCGTTCTCAATTGCGAGAATTGATCAGGTGACGGATTTGGGTTTGGAGAAGGCTCGTTTGAATTTGAGCCACCACACGCTGTTAAAAAAGCGGTTAGAAATAGTGTTCCTACTAACTTGTACATTTGATATACCCGTAAACTAATGAAGTGTGGCAAGTATATCTGTGCGCTATAGCCAATCCTGTTTGGAACTGTAGGGAAATTGTAAGCTAATTGTAAGCTTTGCTATATGTCGCCAAAACTCACAAATACTGACGACGATACTAATTTGGATTGGCATTAACAGGCAAAGTTAACTTAACGACTGCACCCAAACGCTCAAGTTCACAGTGTTGCGCGACCTCGCATAGCTCAAGTTCGAGATCATCTTTGGACAAGAAGGCAATTTGAAAGCCGTGCCAATCAACAACTCTTTGCACTATCGCTAAACCTAACCCGAAGTTTTCACCGTTTCTTTTTCTGCTCGAATCAAGCCGAACGAAGGCTTCAAAGACTTTCTTTAAGTCTTGTTCAGGGATACCGGGCCCATCATCACAAATTATGCAAATGATTTTGTTGTGACCCGAACTTTGTTCAACTCTGTTGAATAAATTCACAGTAACAGCACTTTTAGCGTAGGAAATCGCGTTGCTGATTAAGTTTACGTACACCCGATACATCCACGAATTATCAAATGTGGAATAGTTATCAGATATGACTGAATTGAGCTGTAGATTGACTCCTTTGTTTTTTGCTATTGGCTTTAAATCATTGACGATAGCTTCAAGAAAATCGTGAACATCCGTAGCACGATGTTCTAGCTGCATTCCTTTTCTTTCCATACTGGCGTAATCGAGAAACGCGTTAAGCATACCTTCAATGTTATCAACGTCTTGCTCCATCCGTCGCAAGTAGCCGTTCTTCTTATCAATGTCTGATTCACTGATGCTTGCGTCTAAAGCAAAGCGGAAGCAAGCCACTGGCGTCCGTAAATCGTGTGACAGGCTATTCGCAAGCAATCGGTTTTCTTCGATCAGGTGCTCAATTTGAGAGGCCATTTTATTAAAGCTGTTCTCAAGTACGTTTATCTGGGAATACTTCGCAGGCTTAACACGCACACTTAAATTGCCTTTGCCAAACTCATTAGCGAAGTGGGTTAATTTTTTAAGCCGTTGAATTAAAGGGGACATCCACAAAACCACAGCTATGCTCACCCCAAAATAGAGCAATAAGGTTAGAAATAGCTCTAGCTCTCGGCCCTGCTCTACACTATTGGTTACAGTGAGCTTAAGTAGGTACTCTGGGTGGTTTGCAAGTCGCTTTAGCTGAAATAACTCATTCTCTGATGCCAACTGAATGCCAGTGGTTTCCAGCTCCGTGATGATGTCCTTATCGAATGCAAAATCATCGATACTAACTAACACTAGGTCAGTATCAAATTGTTGACTAAGGTTGGCAACGGTTGACAATAGTTGTTCATTTGGCACTTCGTTTAAATGATTGATGAAGCCATCTAAGAACATGTTTTCGGAACTGCTTTGTTCATTGTTCTGGATCGTTGAATGGTAGACAAATTCATCGATAAGCCAGCCAAAACCGAACAATGACAACGTAACCGTAAGAACAATGTGGATGATGAGTTTATTCATGATTTAAACAGCGTGTTACGTGCCAATACTCGTGCATTACCATGCATCAGGTACAAACAAGTATCCCTTTCCCCAAACCGTTTTAATGCGTTTATTATCCTCGATGTTATCACCGAGTAATTTTCGCAAATTTGATACCATCACGTCGAAACGTCGATCTAATCCATCGTACTCTCGAGACTTCAATTCTTGAAATACTTGTTCGCGGCTTACTACGGTTCCTGCGTTCTCGGCAAGCAAACAAAGGAAGTCAAATAACCCAGTCGTTAAGTCAACACTCTTGCCATTTAAAACGACTCTTTTAGACGCTTTTTTTATCTCCAAGCCACCAAAAATAAGCGCATTTTTGTCCGAACTCTCAACAACTGTTACATTGCGCAAGGCAGACTTAATGCGAGCCAACAGAACCCGTGGCTTTACAGGCTTGGTAATGTAATCGTTTGCCCCTACTTCTAAGCCTATAATTTCATCTATTTCATCCGCTCTAGCTGTCAACATTATGATAGGAATTTGACTAGACTCTCTGATACGTTTACAAATCTCAATTCCATTAAGTCCTGGCAACATTAAATCTAAAAGTATTAAGTCAAAACTGGCGTCATTAAGCGTATCTTGTACTGCCAATCCATCAACGAGGTGAGTAACCGCGAAGCCTTCATTTTCCAAAAAATCCTTAACCCACTGCGCAAGTGCAACATCATCTTCTGCTAACAAAACATTGGCGTAACTGGACATCTGTTGCTCCTAACGTCAAATTGACTTTAAAACAAACGCCAACGGCGTCTTTTTTGAGATTCTTTATAGACCCAGGTCACGACAATTGCATCGGTAAACAACACTTCTTTGCTCTCTACATCAATTAATGAATAACTACTGGTCTTCGATAAAACGAATGCTCCACTAAAATCGCCCGTTTCGCGTTTTGACCAGCAGAAAATTGGTCGCTCTTTGTTTTCTTGATAAAGACAAACATTTCTCGGCGCTTGTAACGTCCATGAAAATACTAAGTCCCCATAGCAACTTTTACCTTTGGCAATAACAACACAGCTGGTTGGCTTGAGTTCAAACTGACCATAATGTGTAGTGTTGGCAGCAGCAGGTAACACGAAAACAAGTACTGAGAGTATCAGTACGTAATGATAAAGATGTCTACCTTTACCAAACATACATTACACCCAAACTAAACAGCATGTGTTGATTACGTTGGTATAGAGGACTGTCGCTGAATGCCTCTGAGTAATACTTATAGGTAAAACCCGATACAAAAACCCAATCTTGGCTTAGGGGGTATTGCGCCGATACGTCCAGTGACAAACGCCCCCCGAAACCTGCCTCGTAAACTGGCCGATTTGCAGTTGCCTCCTCAAGCGATATTCCAGCATGATAATCAACGACCTCATTACTAAACAGTGTCGCACCTATACCAGCGTGCAATTCCCAATTATAGACTTGGTAGGCTTGTGCATAGTATCCATCGACAATCCACCCACCATGGGTAATGTTGAATGGATCACCTGCTACATCTATCCACCATGCCTGATTGTCACCATATCTCGTAATGCGAAAGCCCTGGTTGATTTCATCATCTCTGTCCCTGATCCCACGGAGTTCCTCAGATGGCTCATTCCTTAGTAGATTACCCGTATCTTCGGATAAGCCATCTAGATATGATTGACCTAAAAGAAAATCTACCTGATAGTCGACATCATCAACCAATCGGTAACCGATTGATGAGCCTCGATTACTGCGGTTAGCCTGATTGTTTGCTTCAATGAAGAACCGATCATAATAAACATCGATACCCAAAGAAATATCGATGTAATCGATAAAGTCTTCTTGTCCGGGATCGATGAATAGTTCATTTTTAAACAGCGCATCCATTCGCAAATAAAGCGTAAAATTCAGCTCCGCTTTTTCTTCAACAGAACAGCATAATGATTCTTTACCACTGAACGTTTCATAATCATTCGCGACAGCCTGTTTATGCAAGAACGATGTGATTACCAAGAAGAATATACAAGCACTTAGATAGATTTGCTTGACCACGTTGATTCCTAAGAGGTCATCACTTTCAGCCTCTACTAACTGTAAATTTTCTGAAAGCAAGCTTAATTTCCTCCTTTGAATAAAAGAGGTCTACGATTAATGCTCGATATCTAAACATGTAGTTAAAGCCTAAATGCAGTGCGCAACGCTTCATTTCACTCTTTTAATCAGTTGGACAAAAGTAGACGTTACCACTTAGGGTGACGTTTGTTTGAACTGACGAGCCACCTAGGTCCCGATGGAAACTTCCGGTTTGACCTGCTCGCTCAGTCAGAATAAAAATAACGTTCCCTCCCATTTTATGTGCTTGGTTCTTTAAATCGTGCCTGGCACCAGTTTCTAAATCTTCATTTGAGGTAAATTCTCCAGTGAAAAAATCCCCCTGACTTCCCGTGATGTCACCTAAAAATTGACATTCGCTTTGAGGCTCTATCGTCGTTAGCCTCACAAGACTAGCATTTGGATCTAACGGTTTTGACGTACAAGCAGTTATCACACAAATCACACCAACAATGAATACATTTTTCATTTTTTAACTTCTCTAAAAAAACACAAGATAAACGTACAAGTCGTTGTAACAAAAATATATTTAAAGAATGTAATTTATTGTTAATTTATCACTTACATTTGTCTGAACAGCCCCATAAACTTTGACTCCTGAGGTCTGAGCATTAACTCCACTTTACCTTGGAGATTACAAAATAAGTATCTACCAGTTCATTCACACAAACGATACCTTAACCATACGTTTCAAGTTTTCGGGTCAAATCTTGCAGATGCCTGCTGCGTTAAGTTTCCATATTTACTATACTTAGCTTAAATGCATTGCATTTTTGAACGCGATACCGGCCTTGGTTCTGTTAATAACACCAAGCTTTCTCAATACTGCAGATACATGCTGTTTAACGGTAGACTCTGAAATAGCGAGTTCGTAAGCAATCTGCTTATTGAGCAAGCCATCGGATACCATTTGTAGCACTTTAAGTTGGTGAGGGGTAAGTTGTTTCAACCTAGCCGTGAAATCACCTTGGTCGGATGCACTGCTCACATTAGAGGCAGCAGACTTTTGTAGCGAACCCGAAGGCATCTGAACTGTTGGGGGTATCCAAGTTTCACCGTCTAACACCGTATTTACCGCGTCAATAATGCAATCGACCGAAGCTGATTTGGGTATAAAACCGCTTGCGCCTAACGCAAACGATTTTGCCATAACATCAGGCTCTTCTTGTGCGGTAATAACAACAACAAGTACATCAGGATAGAGCGCATGTACCTCAGCAAGGCCATTTAACCCTTCATTGCCTGGCATAGTGAGATCTAAGAAAAGCAGATCGATGTCGTCATTTTCTTCAAGACTAGTGAGCGTATCGGGGAACGTGGAGGTTTCTACAAGTTCGATATGCTCCACACTAGCTAACGCATGGCACATCGCAGCCCTGAACAGAGGATGATCGTCAGCAATCAAGATTTTCACAGACATAATGCTATCAACTTGTAACTACCTTGTTAATCAACATACTACCACGCCGGTAAAAAAAAGGTTAATCATATTGGTGTATCTGTTATTGCGTCATTGACCGCACCAAGCCTTTCACTGCTCGACATATCCGCCGGCCAACACAATTGAAACAGGTAGAGCAAAAGTGAGCACGCCTAAGCGCAATGGCCTAGGCGTGAAACGTGTTGCTGGTCTTCTTCAGAACGTACCGTTTAGAATCGATAACCTACCGTAAGGTGAACTGTACGTGGGTCACCGTAATAACCGATAAGTGTCGTATCGCCACCAAGGCCCGGACCAAAGTTACCTTCATCGTCTTGCGTGACAAAGTCATAACCACCTACCAGATACTCTTCATCGGTCAGGTTTTTGACGTGTAGTCCAGCATACCAGTCGCCTTCAACGCTTTCCCAGCGCGCGCTTAAATTAACCATACCATAAGCATCTTGTTGAATAAGGTCGCTAGTTTCAAAGATAAGGTAATCATCGCGATAGTAGTAGTTGGCGTTGAAGGTAATATCTCCGAAGCTCGTTTCTAGAAAGTAGTTGGCATTAAAATTAAAGGTATTTTCTGGTGTACTGGCTAAGCCAATCAACGGAGGAATGGCATTGTTTTCCTTAATTTCAAAGTCAATATAGCCATAAGCAACATCAAACTGCAGGTTGTCGGTTGCTACCCACGTCATTTCTAACTCGGCACCTTTTGCAGCCGTTTCTGCTGCATTGCGTAGGCGCTGGTCGAGGGCTGTTGGATCAGACAAATCCCCTTCTACACCAATATACTGACGATCTTTGTGGTCGTAAGAGAACAATGTGATATTCATACGAAGTGCGTCGGTTAAGTCACTCTTCACACCCACTTCGAAGCTGTCAACGACTTCTGGTTCAACACCAGGCTCGTTAGTCTGAGCACGAGGGTTAAACGTGCCCGATTTGAAGCCTTGTGAATAGCTCGCGAAGAACATGGTATCGCGGTCCATTTGATACTCCACGCCCACTCGCGGGGTAAAGCGCGACCAACTCTCTACCGCTGGCGCGTCTAACACGTCATCGCCATCGGTGTCTGTCCCAAGTACTTGAGGCACTAATTGTCCGTCAGGGCGTACATAGCCATCTATCCAGTCGGTATAAGGATAAACATTGGCGAAGACTAAACCGTTATTTACAAACGCGGCCTTTTCTTCATCGGTGTATCGGGCACCAAGCGAAAGCGATAGCTTATCGGTAACGTCGTAGTTCATCTGCGCATAGGCAGCCCAGCTTTCTGAGTTATTACAACCCGTCACTTCCCGCGTTAACCCTGAGGCACCAAGCGATTGACCTAACACACCTAAAATGGCATCAAAATTACCGCAACTCTCACCATCGTAAAAGTAGAGCCCTGACACTAAGCTAAACGCGTTCCCGGTATAATTCGCTTGAATCTCGTGAGTATCATTACTGTCGTCGTACTCTGCCGGTACATCAAAAATAGGCAGGGGCGTATTGTCAAAATCAATGTTGGTAGGTGAATAGCTCTCTCTATGCGAACCAATATATTTAAGCTCTAAATCATCATTCACTCTGTATCGTGCCAGCCAGTTATAGCCTTCTAACTCGACTTTATTCCATGTAGGTAAGCTGGTGTACGAATCGAAAACCGAATCAGGCACGGGCGCATCAGTTAACATACTTGGGATTAAACGGTAGCCGCCTTTCGCATTTGACGTGTCTTCGGTCTTATCCCATCCAATACGGAAAAACAAATCTTCACTCGGGTGAACTTCTAGCGTTACACGGGCGGCCCAGAGATCTTTGTTATAATTCTCTTTATCTTGATTGGGCAACGCGCTTACCAGATATTCGCCGAAGCCGTCGCGGTTTAAGTTGGCATAACCCACGCCTAGATACACCGTGTCTTCAATCAATGGTATTTGACCTGTCACTTTGATATCACGCTGACTGTAACTACCTACCGTAGCTTCAACGCTCATCTGCGTATCGCCAGTCATTTCTTTCGTAACGTATTTAACCGCCCCACCAATCGTATTCTTTCCGTAAAGCGTCCCCTGCGGGCCACGTAACACCTCAATACGCTGTACGTCTAACAAATCAAGTACGGCTCCTTGTGGGCGAGCAATATAAACATCATCTACATAAATACCCACGCCTGGTTCATAGCCCCAAAGCGGGTCTTGCTGACCCAATCCGCGAATAAATGCCGTTAGGGTTGAGTTAGTACCACGACTGGTTTGCAGCGTTGTATTAGGCGAAAATTGCTGTATTTCAGTAAGTACACTGATCCCCTTCTCGCCAAGTTCAACAGCGCCAATAGACGTGATAGCTACCGGCGTTTCCTGTAGCGACTCTACAGTTTTTCGCGCTGTCACCTCAATGCGTTCTAATTTCCCTTTTTGCGCTTCAGCATCGGCATCAGCTTGACTATCCTGAGCAAATACTGGCGCTGTGCTTAAAACGCTAGCCACCGCTAGGGCACAAAGGCTGCGAATGGGGAGCTTAGCTGAATCGCTTTTGCGTTCTACTGTGCTAACAGAGGCTGAATGTGATTGGTAGGGTAAAACCAAGCCATTTGTGTGTATTGATTGAGACATAGTGAGTCCTTGTTGTTCTAAGTTCTGGTCACTGCCGGATGTATTGCCTACGGTCAAAATCACTTTAGTTAATTAATTGTTAATAGTATGTAGTACCATCGTACTATGGGATTTTGATAAAAGTAACGTCAAACTTTATCTCTGTTATGAACGCTTTTTATCTGATTTGTATGCACTTTGTGGTTTTGAGTGTAAGCAAATCTTAAATCGACTTAACTGTTTCGGATCATCTGCGGTCACAGATTTTTTAAGGAATAATAACTATGTTAAGTATGATTGGCTTAGTAGGCGGTCTGTTGTTGCTTATTGTTTTGACAATACGCGGAATGAACCTCTTTATTGCTGCACCTTTGTGTGCGCTTGTAGTTGCCATTACCAATAATATCGGCGTCTTCACCGGCGACGTAAACTTCGTTCAAACCTATATGAGTGGTTTCTCTGGCTTTATCGCCTCTTGGTTTTTCATGTTTTTACTTGGTGCGTTATTCGGTAAATTCATGGAAGACACAGGAGCAGCAGATGCTGTTTCTCGCTGGATTATCACCAAAATTGGTTACAAGCGGGCCGTATTAGCTGTTGTGCTAGCTTGCGCTATTTTGACCTACGGTGGTGTAAGCGTGTTTGTGGTAGCGTTTTCTGTTTACCCTATGGCGGTGAGTTTGTTTAAAGATGCCAATTTACCCCGTCGCTTCATACCAGCAGCCATGGCATTTGGGTCGGTAACATTTACTATGACCTCGGCAGGTTCACCGGAAATCCAAAACTGGATCCCTATAAAGTATTTAGGCACCTCCCCTTTTGCTGCGTGGGAAGTTAGCCTTGTCGTCGCCATATTCATGGCATGCTTCGGTTACTGGTGGCTGGCTAAAATGATCAGAAAAGCCGTTAATAACGGCGAGGTGTTTGAAGCCAGAGCAAGCGACCCTGAAGTGCGAGACAGAGCGCTACCCCACCCGCTTACCGGAATTGTGCCGTTAGTCGTGGTGTTAGTCATTTCGTTTCTATTCCATGAAGAACTCGCTCAGCTTGCGCTTATTCTGGCGTTAGGCGGCGGCGTACTGTGTTTGCTGGCGATTAACTACAAACATTTTCACAGTTTACCGGTTGCCATAAATGCGGGTACCACCGGCGCATTGATCGCCATAGGTAACACCGCAGCTGTTGTAGGTTTTGGCTCTATAGCAAAAAACACCGAAGCGTTTCAAACAACAGTAGCGCTTATGACCCAAATTCCTGGTAACGAGCTTATTGGTGCCGCCATTGCCGTAAGCGTGATTGCAGGGTTAACAGGAAGTGCATCTGGCGGACAAGCCATTGCCTTACCCTTGGTGGCTCCGCATTACCTTGACCAAGGCGTAGAGCCAGAACAGCTACATAGAATTGTGTCTATATCATCAGGCGCATTAGATTCGTTACCTCACAATGGCTATGTGGTTACTACCATACGCGCCATTTGTAACGAAACCCATCAGGCTGCCTACTGGGCGGTTGGTGCGCTAACAGTTGTGGTGCCAGTTATTGGCCTTGCCATGGCCATTGGCCTGTTTAGCATTATGTAGCATTAGTCAAAGCCAACGATATGGCCTATGGCCGCACGATATATAAGTCACTCTAGCAAAACATTGCCATCTAAAAAATGCGGCCAGAGAAAGGGATAAGAAAGTATGAATTGGAACAAGACGCTTGCTTCCACGTTAGTGTGGAATAAGAGCAAAAGAATCAATAAGCTATTGAAACAGCTCAGCTCACAACGAGTACAGAAACCGTTAGCATTAGCAAACTTGGTTGAGGTGTTTTTAGTTAAAAAACAGCGCTCATTGGTAGGATTATTTGCCACGCTAATGTTGACGATACATTGTCAGGGCATTGCTGGCGAACTCGAAGATACATCGTCATTGCTCAGTTCTTCAAAAGCACCTTCGTCTGAGGCAGCTTCTTCCTCGCCGAGCGCTTCGCATTCCAATGCTGCGCTGATGGTAGAAAAACGCGTTTTTGAAATGCCTCATTTCACAACCTTTGGCGGTAAAAAAATTAAAAACGTAAAAGTTGGCTGGGAGGCGTACGGAACACCAAACGACACCAAAAGTAACGTGATCCTCATTACCCACTATTTTTCTGGCTCTTCTCATGCCGCTGGAAAGTACAATGAAAACGACTCAGTGCCCGGTTACTGGGATAGTATTATCGGCCCTGGAAAAGCGATTGATACAAACCGCTTTTATGTAATAAGCGTTGATACGCTGGCCAATTTAAATGCTTACGACCCTCACGTTATTACAACCGGTCCTGCGTCAATAAATCCAGATACAGGAAAACCCTATGGCTTAGACTTTCCTGTCGTGACAATACGTGACTTTGTCAATGTTCAAAAAGCACTTCTCGAAAGTTTAGGTATTAGTAAACTGTATGCGGTTATTGGGCCTTCTATGGGATCTATGCAGGCTATCGATTGGGCGAGCGCTTACCCAGACTGGGTTGAACGTATGATTTCAGTTATCGGCGCAGGTCAAAGCGATGCATGGACTACCGCGGCATTGGAACACTGGGCAACGCCAATCACTCTAGATAAAAACTGGAACAACGGCGCTTATTCCAAAGAGCAAGCCCCTCTTAATGGCTTAGCTGCCTCGCTCATGTTAATTACGCAAAATGCCCTTACCCCTTCTTTTTTCAACCAAACCGGCAACACGTTAGGGTATAAAAATGTTGAGTCGGCGCCGCTTAATGACATACGTCAATCACACAGTATTGTGAACTGGCTACGTGAGCGAGCGAAGACCCGGGCAAAATCTATGGACGCAAACCACCTTTTATATTTGGTTCGAGCTTGCCAGCTCTTCGTTGCTGGACATCAAGGTAATCTTGAGCAAGGGCTGGCGTCGATAAAGGCGAAAACGCTGTTTATTCCAGCCCAAACTGATTTGCTTCTTATGCCCTACTTATCGCAAAGTGCACACCAAGGTTTAACTTCAATGAATAACGACAGCACATTGGTTACGCTAAATGGCAAATTAGGTCATTTGGAAGGCGTGACGAATGTATCCGCTCAGGCTCAGGCTATTCGCCAATTTTTAGAAAATGATAAGGCAGCAATGCAATGATGAAATCTACCCCCTTTTTACGCCACGCGCTTTGTCTGTCTGTATTAAGCGCACTTGCCGTTAGTGTACCGGTATTCGGTAACGAGTCATCTGTGCAAGACGCGCTCCCTTCACTCACCATCGATTTAAAGAACGTTACCGTATCTGGCTTATCGTCAGGCGGTTACATGGCAACACAATTTCAGTTAGCACACAGCGACTGGGTAAAAGGCGTTGGCGTTATTGCTGGTGGCCCGTACTTCTGTGCACAAGGTGATATAACCACTGCCCTGGCACAGTGCGTGAACAAGGTAGAGGGAGAAATTAACCTTGAAGCGCTGAATGAAAAAGCCAAACAGTATGAAACTGAAGGAAAAATTGCGTCGCTTTCCAATATGAAAGACGCAAAAGTCTGGCTTTTCCACGGTACGCAAGACACCAGAGTGATTGCACCAGTGAGCGATTTATTATTTGAGCAATACAAATTGTGGACAGACACACAAAATATTGCCTATATCAATGGCAAACCGATGGCACACCTTTTTCCCACCAAAAACAATGGGGTTAACTGCATGAAATCAGAGAGCCCCTTCATTGGAAACTGCGATTACGATGCAGCAGGTGCCATGCTCTCTCATCTTGTTGAAGATGTTTCGACACCCGACGAGTCACTGTCAGGGCAAATTCATTCAATTGATCAGCAAAAAATAGCGGGTGGCGATGCCAAAACATTAGCAAGTGAAGGCTTTGTGTATGTGCCTGAAAGCTGTGCACAAGGCGAGCCATGCAGAGCCCATATTAGTTTCCACGGCTGTAACCAGTATGCCGATGCCGTAGGCGATGCCTACACTACCCAAACAGGGCTGAATGAATGGGCTGATGACAACCATATTGTTGTGCTTTATCCGCAAACTAAGAAGTCGTTATTCATGCCGTTAAATCCACAAGGCTGTTGGGATTGGTGGGGCTATGCCTCTGGCAATTACGCCAACAGGAACGGCGCACAAATAAACGCAGTAAAACAGCTGCTGTTTTCATTAAATAGTGCACCTTCACTAAATAAATCCAACGGAAGTAACAATGACTAAGCGCACAATATTTATCACGGGTGGAGCAAGCGGCATTGGCTTTGGCATTGCTGAGTCAATGGTGAAACAAGGGCACCATGTGATCATCGCCGACATAAACGAACAGGCAGCAAAAGAGGCTGTGACTCGACTTGCGCATTTAGACGGATCGGCCAGCGCAGTAGCGGTAGACGTATGCAATGCAGAACAAGTCGCAGCGCTACCTGAGGTACTAGGGAAACATACCGTTGATGTGCTTATAAACAATGCCGGTATTCAGCACGTTTCACGCATCGAGGACTTCCCTGCAGATAAGTGGCAGCAGCTTATAAATATCATGCTTGTTGGCCCTGCTCTTTTAACCCAAGCGTTTTTACCTGCCATGCGTAAGCAAAATTACGGGCGCATTATCAATGTAGGATCTATTCACTCGTTGGTAGCCTCGCCCTATAAGTCTGCTTATGTAGCGGCGAAGCATGGGCTGTTAGGGTTCGCAAAAACTATCGCGCTTGAAACAGGAGATTGCGATGTAACTATCAATACCCTTTGCCCCGCCTATGTGAAAACACCATTGGTGGAGAAACAAATTACAGCACAGGCAAAAGAAAATAACCTTACCGAGGAAGAGGTAATAACAAAAATAATGTTAGAACCCATGCCTAAAAAGCAATTTGTTAGCGTTGAAGAACTTGCAGATACCGCAAGCTTCTTAATGTCGCCCAGTGCTCGCAATATAACAGGGCAAACCATGGTACTTGATGGGGGCTGGACGGCTCGATAACCCGCAAGCGATTTAACGCTTAGTTTTTTAAAGAATATTTCTTTTCAAATAAAAAAGACTGCAATGAGCAGTCTCAGATTGATGATAAACCCCTCTTTTTTCGGAGGGGTTTATTTTTTCTAGCAGCCGAAGGCTGCGATCGCGATATT
>NZ_JANHZQ010000090.1:0-5535 GCF_041414725.1 Alteromonas sp. DY56-G5
TCATGTTCATCTGCCTATCCTTAACTCTCTATAGAGTAAATTGAGATAGGCAGTTACACAAAATTAGTTACAGTCTCTTTGCGCCCATCCCCTCGAAATTAACCTTAGTCTAAGTTTATAAGCTTTTTTCTAACTCTAATTACCGTACTTCGACTAACTCCAACTGCTTCAGCCGTTTTATTAATACTAAATCCAGCTTCAGTAAACGAGGCAATCCTATCATGAGCCTCTAAATCAGGCTGACGACCGTGATAAAGTCCCTTTTGCTGTGCTTTTACAATACCTTCTTTTTGCTTACGTTCACGTTCTCGATATTCTTTATATGCACTGGCCGCTAATATTTCTAACAGCATATTATTAATAGCACTAAGTATTGATCTCATAAAATCATCACTTGGAAAACTGCCAAATGTTAAATGACTGGTTGGTAGATCTAAACTAACAACACTAATTCCTTTTTCATTTATTGAGGCTACAAGAGTTTTCCAATCATCAGGGCTTAGCCTTGTTAAACGATCGATTGATTCAACTAACAAAACATCACCGGACTCTGATTCATCCAATAAACGAATTAGCTCTGGTCTATCTAAAGAATTACCAGATTTATTTTCTATATAAAAAGAAGCAATTCGTTTGCTGAAGCCAGAAACGAATTTTTTTAATGAGCTTTTTGCTCTATTTGCATCTTGCTCAGAAGTTGATGCTCGTAAATATGCTCTTATGAACATTTTTGCCTAATTAGGTCTATTTAGATGGTGTCATATCATATAGGTTTATTTAAGTGGTGTCATTACGTAATTGCCTGTGATATATTAACAGTATCTTTAGGGTGTACTCATGTAGAACTGCATGTAATAACACTAATTTGGACTTTGATAATGAAAAAGGATAAACCATACATTGTTGTGGTTTAATATTGTTGTAACAACGGTAACTTTACTTATTTAATAGAAGAAAAAACAAAATCAATTAGCGATGTTTAAACTGGTATTCATTGATGGTCACTTTAATTAGATATAAAGTAAGTAAACAAAAAGTCAGTAAGGTAATTGATAACGTGTCTAAACGAACCATAAGTATGTTGGCTAAAGAACTGAGTGTAAATGTCGAAACAATTCGCTTTTATGAACGCAAAGGCTTAATTAAACAACCACCAAAGCCTATGCAGGGCTATAGACATTACCCGAAAGAAACGGTAAATAGAATACATTTTATCAAGCGTTCTCAAGAATTAGGTTTTACGCTAAATGAGATTGAAGGGTTACTTGCGTTAAACGATAGTCCATGTAGTAAAGTACAAGAATTAGCTAATAAAAAACTGATCGCAGTACAAAAAAAGATGGCTGACTTGTTGTTGTTAGAACACGCTTTGGAAGAACATTTAGGACAATGCCAAAATAATGATGACGATAGCCACTGCCCAATAATTGATTCGTTGCAACCGAAGTAAATGATTCACTTAACTACCATTTCCCACTAAAACAGCATATCCAATTTTACTTCTGCGCCTTAATTCAAGTTAGCTTATTCCCCGTATCTGTCGTAGCAGATTATCAAAGATAAATTTTTTATAAATCACCCTTGACTCCGTACTTAGGTACATGCAATACACTTGCATTATCACTTAATGAGGTATCTATATGAATCAAAAAAAATCAAACCTTCCAATGATAGGAGGCATCATAGCAGCATTAGGCGCAGGCGTATGCTGTGTAGGTCCTTTGCTCCTGTTATTACTTGGGGTAAGTGGCTCATGGATTGGTAATTTAACTGCATTTGAACCCTATAGGCCATTATTTATCGCATTTGTAGTGTTGTTGTTTGGCTACTCAGGTTGGAAAATTTACCGTCCTGTAGAAGAGTGTGAGCCGGGAACGGCCTGTGCAATTCCTAAGAAACAGCAACAACGAAAAGTCATTTTCTGGCTGAGCGCTATAGTTGCGACAATTTTAGTGACCAGTAATTATTGGATACTTTTGTTTGCTTAATATACAGATCAAGAAATTTATAACATTTTAAAATTTGGAGCTAATTATGAAAAAATTATTATTAACCGCACTGCTTTCACTTTCTAGTTTTGGTGCTTTTGCTGAAGTAAAAACAGTTACACTGGAAGTGCCAACGATGAACTGTGCGACATGTCCAATCACAGTTAAAAAGTCATTAGAAAATGTTGATGGCGTTGAAAATGCGAAAGTTACCTACAAGCCTAAGCTAGCTGTTGTTTCTTTTGATGACACTAAAACCAACATCAATGCATTAATTGCAGCGACTACCAACGCTGGCTACCCTTCAAATTTAAAAAGTGAAAATAAGTAATGTTTAGCCCCTTAGAACTAGTTACGCGTATCGGAGATAAAGCAGGCTCTATAGGTGCACTTGTTTCGGCAATGGGATGCGCCATGTGTTTTCCCGCGATAGCTAGTCTTGGTGCGGCAATTGGGATGGGATTTCTTAGTCAGTGGGAAGGGGTATTTATCAATACGTTGTTACCACTGTTTGCAGTATTAGCGCTGGCAATGAATATCTTAGGCTGGTTTAGCCATCGTCAATGGTACCGTAGTTTTATCGGTTCAATTGGCCCCATTTTGGTTTTACTCTCTTTATACCCTTGGTTCCAGTACGGGTGGAGTTCATACGTTACTTATACGGGGCTAGGACTAATGGTTGCTGTATCAATTTGGGACATGGTTTCTCCTGCGAATAAACGCTGTGATGATGAAACTTGTACCGCTTAACTTTTTTAGAGGAATAAAATATGTCAACGAATAGTTGTTGCTCGTCAAATGACATCCAGCCAGAACAATTACATGTAGCCATTATTGGTAGTGGTTCAGGGGCCTTTGCCAGTGCGATTAAAGCAGCAGAAGGCGGAGCAAGAGTTACTATCATTGAAGGAGCCGATGTAATCGGAGGTTGCTGTGTAAATGTCGGCTGTGTTCCTTCAAAAATATTGATCCGTGCTGCGCAATTAGCGCATCAGCAACGTACTAACCCGTTTGATGGTTTAGAAAATATTCAGCCACAACTTAGCCGCTCCTTATTAGCACATCAGCAAAACGCTCGCGTCGAAGAACTACGCGATGCTAAATATCAACGTATTTTAGAGAGTAATCCCGCGCTATCTTTACTTAAAGGTTATGCACGTTTTAAAAATCAAAATACCTTGCTAGTTCACAAGTCTGATGGTAGTGAAGAAGAGCTGGTTGCAGATCGCATTTTAATTGCAACAGGCTCTACACCAAGCATTCCGCCAATTAAGGGTTTAGTTGATACACCTTATTGGACATCAACAGAAGCCTTATTTGCAGAAGAGTTACCGAGTAGTCTAGTTGTCATCGGCTCCTCCGTTGTTGCTCTGGAAATTGCGCAAGCTTATGCCCGTTTAGGTAGCCGTGTGACAATTCTAGCCAGACATACCCTTTTATATGCTGAAGATCCGTTATTAGGTGAAAAACTGGCAGAGTGCTTTGAAAAAGAAGGTATTAGGGTACTTAATAATACGCAAGCAAGTCATGTTTCTTATGATAGCAATGGTTTTTCATTGGAAACTAACGAAGGAACATTAATCGCTGAAAAATTGCTTATCTCTACGGGTCGCCATGCAAATACTGGAAAGCTTGGTTTAGAAAATGTTGGTGTTGAAACAGATAAAAGTGGTGCCATTGTTGTTAATAGTATGATGGAAACATCAACAGCTAACATTTATGCCGCTGGAGATTGCTCCAATATGCCACAATTTGTTTATGTTGCTGCTGCTGCCGGAAGTAGGGCTGGAATTAATATGACAGGTGGAAATGCGCAACTCGACTTATCTACCATGCCTGCTGTTATATTCACCGACCCACAAGTTGCTACGGTAGGTCTAACCGAAGTACAAGCTTCAGCGGTAGGAATAAATACGATAAGTCGTGTACTTGATATGGAAAACGTACCAAGAGCTTTAGCAAATTTTGAAACGGATGGTTTTATCAAGTTGGTAGCTGAAGAATCCACGGGAAAACTGATAGGCGCACAAATTTTAGCCCATGAAGGCGGAGAACTGATTCAAAGTGCGGCTCTTGCTATTCATAATAAAATGACAGTCGAAGAATTGGCAGGTCAACTATTTCCGTATTTGACGATGGTTGAAGGATTGAAGTTATGCGCTCAAACCTTTAGCAAAGACGTTAAAGAGCTATCTTGCTGCGCAGGGTAATCATTTAACGGTAATGTACTTACAGAAATGTTAATGGAGTGCCAATTGATTGAATGTAATCAAGATATCTTAAGGCATTCCATTAACAACACAAATTGGAAGCATGCTAAATCATGATTAAATCTAAGGTTGAAAACATTCCTGTTGGTGAAGTCAGTTTTTTGACAGAGATACCTGACATCAATAAGTTCATTAGTAGTGATGATGATGCGTTGGATTTTCCTTTGAGTATTTCTCAACTGGCACTAGCTGCACAAACATCTGTCCATACGGTAAGAAATTATGTTCTTGAGAACTTAGTACACTGCGAAGAAAAAACTAAGTCAGGCCATTCACTTTACGGCTTATGTGCATTAAAGAGATTAAAGTTCATTCGAGCAGCAAGGGCGGCAGGTCTTCTTGTAGTTGATATCAAGCCATTACTAATGGCAATAGATGCAGGAGAAAGAAAAGTTCCTGAAGACATCCAAAAGCTGCTACTTACTAAAATCGAGCATAGAAAAGTATTTTTAAATCTAGTAACAAACCAAATTGAAGAGTTTTGCAATTAGAACAATTATAGAACAGTTCATGGCTCGACTAAAAACTTGTTAGCTTATCTGTTTTCTATCAATGTTAGCTTGTATATATCAAGCATATAGAATATCAACACCTCCAATTTTTAATGGCACTTTGATGCGCAGTACCTTTTGAATTAGAAATACAAACAGATGGCATTCTTTAACTTATTGATTCTACATCACTAAGTAAACCAGCTAAGTCGATTTCTTTGCGGTCTTTATTAAAGGCATATTCCCCATTTAGATTAATGTGTTGCCAAGCAACAGGTGAAAGCCGAGAAATAACATCAACCACATCTTGCCTACCGTTCCTCTCTTGGATTTGTAAAAATGCCGATAGTAACGCGGAATTATAATAAATAATGCAATTTGAAATGAGTCGAGCACAATCGTTCCATTGTGGGGTTCTAGGGATTTTCCCCTCTAAAAAGACATAATCCTCTGTAGACCACACCAATAAATGGCTGCGGAGGTGGTTTACTTTCAGCTTGGAGCCTAATCATCCACTATCGGCCTTGTTATTTCGCCAATATTGGGCAATTTCCCAGTATTAGTGAAGTTATACGTTCCGCTTAAGTTGATATTTTGCCACGCAACGGGCGAAACAGCACGAGTGATACCCGCTTTCTCTTCATCTCCTCTCGCTTCAAAGTGTCCCAGAAGATGACTCAGTATCGCGGAGTTGAAGTAGATGATCGCGTTGGCAAGCAATCTTGCGCATTCATTCCAGATAGCGATTTCAGACTCGTTTTTGCCACGGAACTGATCACCATTCAC
>NZ_JANHZQ010000091.1:0-5170 GCF_041414725.1 Alteromonas sp. DY56-G5
CTTATAAGAGCTTCTTGAATTTGCTTGAATCCATTTTTCGTCTTACACATGCTCCTCGTAATCCTGAATCCATGCCCAACGTGCAGTTTTTCATCCTTTAAAACATGAGGGCACATGTCAGCAATAGGCCTGTAGGAACTTTGAGCCATTTCCTCTAGGACATCAATTACAGCGTCTTCTACAAGAGTCGAAATCAATGCTCTTTCAGCCCAATTTCGACAACTTTTTACGGCTTCGGTCGCGTAGAACGCTCTATCGTTCAAGTTTTGCGATAGCATAAATGACGTATCTATACCAATATCTAATAAAATGTCCGCAGCTCTTTGATAGTGGTCAAGTTCATCCTTGGCTAATTCGCAGCACACTGCTTTCTCGTAGGGGTCATTTGTCAAAAAGTAAAACAATTTTACATAGTCATCAGCTCCAGAAAGTTCCCCTTCAGCATGGGCAGTCAATTGCCTCTTAACGAGATCTTGATATTCTTTAGGTGTTTCAAGTAGTTCTGATGGAGTTGATATATGGAATGGGCTTACATCTTTTACAGCAATAGATTCTTGTAGCATTTCACAGTCCTTTTTGGAAAAGTAGTTACCAAGAACAAATGCGAAGTTAATCTTGGTAAGGTCCTGTCTATAGGATGCCCACCTTTTTCAGAAATTCAAATTGCTACTAATGTTCATGACAGCAGAAAATGAGTTACATCAATGCCTAACAGATAACTGGACCTTTAAAGCAAACACATGTTTTACTTGAACCTACAAAATAACTCAAAAAAATCAAGGCGAGTTCCACACAACGTCATACGGCTTTCCAATTGGAAAGTCCATACCACAAAATAACCATAGAAATGATCTGCAAATTTGTAAAGACGTTGTTTAAAAAATTTGCCAGAAAGTAATAAAGTTATTAACTAAGTTCTTAACGCTGGGAATTGATATCACGAGCTACGACCATACCTAAAGTATAGTCGCGTGATTACTAAAGGAACTTGACGGTCTAACTAACCTGAACTCGGTTTAAGAAATTGAACTAATTGCCTGTTCCAAGATCCGATCTTTCGACCAAGAAAAATATGGACCAAAAAGTGTTCAGCGTTCTCCAAGTCCCAATGCCACATACCGTCCAATGACGAGTGTTCAATAAACCTGAATATGCGCGTATCGGATTGAACTAAGTCGAGCAACTCTTTCTCAAGTCTATGCAATGGTAATACCTTTTAGTTCAACGCCGACGTTTGAACTTCCTCTATTTACACCTACTGCTGTGTTAATGATAGCGTCAGTATCTCAATGAAGAAACTAATTAAATTAATACTAAATCAATAAATTCATCAAACAAGAAAGTATTAAAAAACGACCGTTTTATGAGAGTGAAAAGTATTTTCTCCGCTCGGTCTGATTTTATTGGTTCTATTTGTTTTATAAACCCATCTCATTTAATATAGTCTCATAAAGTCATTTTTCAACATGTAAATAAGATTATGGGGCTCAAAATAGGGTATGCTCGAGTAAGTACATCTGATCAAGACTTAAATCTACAGATCGATGCGTTAATGAACAACGGGTGTGCTCCTGAACATATTTTTACCGATAAAACGTCGGGAGCAAAATCAACTCGACCAGGATTAGATAAATGTCTTGATACATTGTCATCTGGAGACATTTTAATAGTATGGCGATTAGATCGTCTTGGCCGCTCAATGTCTCACTTGATCAATTTGATTGAGTCATTAGTTGAAAAAGACATTGGATTCAAATCGATCCAGGACGGTGCTATTGATACAACAACAGCTTCAGGTGAGTTGATGTTCAATATATTTAGTGCATTGTCGCAATTTGAGAGACGATTAATCCAAGAGCGGACCAATGCTGGTTTATCTGCTGCAAGAGCACGAGGACGGAATGGCGGTAGACCTAAAATCGGTATCAACAACCCTAAAGTCCAGATGGCAAAGCAGATGCACCAAAATAATTCACTTTCTATAGAGTCTATTTGTAATTCACTTTCTATATCTAAAGCAACTTTCTATCGTTATTTAGCAATGTGATTATAAGAAAGCAACTCATTGAACTATTATTCACTTTGCAGAGGCTCCACACCACTAAGCAAACCTGCCAAATCAATCGCTTTACGATTTTTGTTAAAGGCATACTCTCCGTTCAAGTTGATGTGCTGCCAAGCAACCGGTGATAGTTTAGAAATAATATCTACCACATCTTGTCTACCGTTTCTTTCTTGGATCTTCAAAAAGGCTGATAACAAGGCAGAATTATAATAGATAATACAGTTTGAAATGAGCCGCGCACAATCATTCCATTGAGACACCTGATAATCGTTACCACCACGAAATCTATTACCATTGACTGAGGTAATGGCTCGTTTTAACTGGTGATAGGCTTCCCCTCTATTTAACGCTTGCTGAACATAATGGCGTAGTGTTGAGCTATCAACGTACTCCAAAACGTAAATCGCTTTAATTAGACGATCATACTCATGCAAAGCTGACAACGTGCGACTCTTGCCGTTACTGAGCTTTCTAATGATGGTGCTTTGAGTAGTTGTCTTTTGGCTAAGAGAACAAAGGATATGTTGAATGTTTTCCCATTCTTCAGCCACTAATTTATAGTTAACGTCTTTCTTTAACTGAATTCGGCCACCTTCTTCTTCAGTAACTTCAAATAAGTCAAAAAACACTCGTTTCATTTTTGCGTATCGAGGCGCAAAGGTGTAGCCAAAGAAATCTAAAATAGCGAAATTGACGTTATTCGTGCCGTGGTTATCGGTGGATAACGTATTTGGCTGTATCTCAGAGGTATTGTTGTAAAGCAAATCAAATGCAAAATGACCTTCATATTCATTCGCGCCAATAACTTGAGTATTCACTGGCACATGATTTGACACTAACGTCAGCGCTGAGACACCTTTGCCTTTGGCAAAATACTTGGATGAATAACGGGCTTTAAAGGTGTTGATCCTACACTCGAATTTTTGACCATCGATGCTTGAAAATAACTGATTGTCATCAATATGGTAGTAAGCAAATATTGGCAGGATAGCAATGGCATTAGAGATCTGATCATTAGACTCTTTCAGCGTCTCGTATCTGATGTAACTATCATTAACACTGCGCAACTTTCCCATCGAACGGTCGGAGATATTGGCCATTTTATATAGGCCGTAATTCGTACCGTTGGCGAGTATGCAGGCAACCAGATCTTCTTTGTCTACTGATGATTTTTGTTTTGTGGTAGCGATATGTGTAAAAGCATTGAGGTAATTAGTTTTTTCGTCAACAAACAGCATAAGCTCGACAATACCCATATGCTGAATTTGATTATAGAGAGGGTTATCAACCGTTTGTTGCCAGCGGCTATTTGGGATAGACCATTTTAGTTCTGACTTACCAGGTATAACTTCGACGTATTTGTTGTCACCACTGAATATATGTGTGCCAGCCTCTTTCAATTTCACTTCAAGCTGATACTGCTTCTCATCCAAGGTTTGGTTAATTGGTGCTGATAGTTTATCAAGCCCTGTATTTTCAATAATATCGTCTTTGTTTTGCCATTCTTTTGGCTGGATTAAATCTGAACTCAGACTACGATTATTGACACTCTCTTTTACGGTAAGGCTATTGTTTTGAAATAGTTGCTCTGCTTTACGATACAGGAAGTACTCAAAACGAATAGCTATTTGCTTAGAAACTTCTCCTTGCAAATACCCTCGGTCACCTTTGGGTACCAAGTCTAGGTTGATGGTTCTAACAGCCTTGCATTCACTGAGTTCAGAGCGCAACGTTACATACTGATTATGTAAATCATCTTTTAAATGGATAAACTCAATGTCTATGGCCATGAACAAGGAGCGTAGAAGTTTACTCACCTTGCTTGACTGTTTATCAATAAATTGCCACTCATATTTACGCCCATCAAAATCATTGCTATCAAGATGTTCGCTAAGCAATTTAATGTTCTCAGCAGGTAGCAACTTAAAGGCTTTTTTGCGTACATCGCCAAAGGTCAATGCATCGTCAATATCGCTGTCAATGAAGTAATTCAGCAGACTGCCAGCCGATTTCAATTTTGTTCTGACAATGTTTATATCTTCGATAACTCCCTGTTTGGCGTGACTCTTTGCTCCTTCAGCAAGCTTTCGGACGAGATAGATAAATGCAGAAACGAGGTTGTCGTTAGTTTCGCGGTACCTGAAGAATAGATAACAAACAAGATATAACAAGGTTTGACTATCAGCATGTCTTTTTAACTTATAAACCGACTTGTGTTTTACTAAAGACGCGTAGTATTCAAGGTTTTTCGGTGACAGCTCTAATTCAGCAATCAGTGTCTTAATTTCTGGATAAAGCGCACGTATGATTTTATGCGTCTTTAGTTCTTGTGATATTTGGCTGGCTGAAAAATCCTTCGCCATGCGCTTTAACATAGCGAGATCTGTGAACGTGCTTTTGGAATCAAGCAATCTAAGAAGCGTAGCTTTTGTATCACTGCCTAGGTTTTGGTTCAGGACAGACTCAATGCGACTACGCTCACTAGAAAGTACACTCGATATGATATCTTGAAGTGTCGTATAACCAGCTAACGCAATCCTGTTTTGTCCAAAGTAAGCAATGCATTCATCAAACACATATCTTGGCTCTTGATTGATTTTAACAACGACATTGAGCCTTTTGAGTAAAGGTGCCTTGTCATTCTTGCTCTGGTAAACGGAGAAGCCTGTATAAGTCAGAAGTTTTCTAACTAACGCTGTTTTGGTTCGCGGTGGAATATCTTCATCTTGAACGCTTTTATCGCTGAAATATTTTGCTTTAACGTAGTTAAAGTCAGGTTCAACATCTGAGAATGTAAAATTGAAAATTATTGGTCTGGATCTGAAATAACCCAATAAGAGGATAAAATAGATTCTGGTCTCTGTTTGCCTCAACGTATTGACCAGTTTCTGAGTTTCCTTGTCGAGTGAAAAGTAGTCTTCTCTGTCGGAGTGACTAAAGTTGGGGAGAGCATAAAGTTCTTTGACTTCAAACGACGTGAGTATTTGAATGCGTTTTGTTTGTTCAGCAGCGATGGCATATAGTCCTGATTATTTTTTCATAATCATAACAGACTCAATGTTTTAATTCCTAATGCCGATTTCGAGGGGATGGGCGCAAAACCCC
>NZ_JANHZQ010000092.1:0-4861 GCF_041414725.1 Alteromonas sp. DY56-G5
CATGTTCATCTGCCTATCCTTAACTCTCTATAGAGTAAATTGAGATAGGCAGTTACACAAAATTAGTTACAGTCTCGATACCTGGAATTAGCGGCGTTTTAGCTACATTCAAAGCCATCGGTTCAGGTGCGTTGGAAGGTATTCTAAAGAACCTATACCTAGGCCTCCTTTTACTAATTGCTTTTTTGTTTAGTATGGGACTGTACCTTGCTTTTTACTTGCCGCTAATTCCTCTTATGCACTGGATTGGGGGTGTTATCAGCGCTTTTAGCGCGGTAGTAGAGCAATTTGTTCTGGCGCCAATCCACGGCTTAGCTCATGCGTTCACTGAAGGCCGCGGTTTCATTGGTTCAAGAGCATCCCAAGGCTATTTACTAGCATTTGCATCATTCATCAGAATGCCTATTTTAGTCATCAGCTTTATTGTCGTTTACCCTTTTCTCTTAATGATGGGCAAGCTAACTTTGACACTCTGGTTACCTTTTGCAGAGGGAATGACGAGAAATACCGTTGTAGGATTAGTATCATTTTTTGGATTAGTTGGTGCGCTTGTTTCTTTGTCTGTAAGTGTAATAGAAAGGGTATTTTCAATAATGAATGAAATCAATGACCGAGCAATTAGGCTATTAGGTTCACCAGCTGACAGTATGGGGGCTCAGTCATTTATTCATAGTGGTCAAACTCAATTCTCATCGTTACAACAGACAGTAAGCGAGTCTGGCAAAGGAATGGCAACCCCAACCAAAAGTAATGAAAATAACTTAGCGCCTTAACTTAAGGCGCTTTATTCACTTTGTTACTTTTACAGGGATGTATTCTCCATCTTTAACCAAATACCCCGATAATGTTGGCTCTTTTTTATATATAAATAATTGACGCTCATTATTTGAGTCACTTATTACCACAGGGTCATTAAAGTCGGGCTTAGTAAAATTGGGAATTGTATGGACTTGTAACAACTTTTGATCCCAATCAAGTGTAAACCTAAGCCCGAATTCCTTCCCCATTTGAGCTAGAACTTCCACCCAAGGCTGCCCTTCGCCGACACTTGCGTCCCAAGTTACTCTTGGCAGCTCTTCGACACGTTCATCGACATATGCAAACCACTCAGTCGGTAAAATAAAAAAAAGTGCATCAGCCAAAGTCGAGTCTTCGCCAAAACTCTTAATTGTCATCGGTACACCTGTTCCAATCTCATGTACTAGACCATAATATTTTCCAGTCAGTAGGTTGTAACCTTCTATACCTAATGATTGAGCTTGCTCCTTTGGTTTAACTCCCTGCATATCTATATAAAAACCTGCATCAGCTTCAAAATGAAATAAACCAATGGCGATTATGCTTGCCATACCCAGAACCTTTTTCACATTAAACTCCTCATCATATCCTTAGCGCCTTCGAATATTTTAGGCTCTGCTTTCGGTGGTTGAACTTCTGCTGGTGGTTGAACATCTGCTGGAGGAATACTAGCCTCATCAGCTGGGTTTATGGTAAACAGTTGATTGAATTGTCGCTTCTTATCGTCAGAAAAGATTGTATCCATCGCATAACCGTAAAAAACAAGCTTCCTAATGTAAGATTGCCTCGCAAAAGGCGTGCTCAATTCGTTAAGTTGTTCCCATATTTGATTCACTCGAGAATTTTCGTTTGAGTTTGTACTTTTTGAGAACCTTAATAAAAAGCTCTTAGTTTCAACATCTTCACCACCTTTAATTTCCGGTACCAACCCTAAACGGTCTACATTTGGTTGCGAAATTGAAATAAACTCGTTAAGCCAATGTCCTTTCGATACAAGACATCTCAACTCTTCAGCGTTCGAATTCTCTAAGACATTTAAGAGATTAATGTTTTCAAAGTCCGAAGAGTAAAGTTTGAATGTAAATCTGGTTTTCAATTTAGACAAAATGCTATCGCCCCCCTATTCCTCAATATGGGTCATGTAGTAAAGAGCGCCATTTGCATTTTGAAACTCGGGATTTTCAGGAACCTGTGCTTGCTTAAAAGTACTTTTAAATGAGTCTTCTAAGATAGATGCGCCACCACCGACAAAAAGAATAGTATCAATGAATGCTGCTTCACCGACGGTTTCATTTATGAAGGTTCCCAACTTTTTAACTGTCATAGCCTTGGCTTGCTCACGAAGATCAGAAATACCTTCATCTTGACCATAAATTTTTATAGAACCCGTTCGTAGCGCCCTGTCTAATTGACTATCAGTGATACCTGAAACTTCAAATTTGTCCGTTATCAACGACGATAATTTGGTTCTTATATCGATAACACCCAGTTGTCTAGAGCCACTTTCGTCAATATTAATTGTGAAGTCACGATTAATCACCGTTATATCAGTTGTGCCCCCGCCCATGTCAATAACGACAAGGCCATTCTCAAAGGTTTTAAAGTCTCCAGAATCAATATCAAGTGAGAAAGCAACGGCCGCGGCAGTTGATTCAGGATAAACTCTGTGTGACACAATAATCGGCATTTCTGACCCTGATGCAGAGATACACTCACTACTAAGGCTTTCCGTTATTTTTTTAATAAATGCTTTGTCTACCTCTCGGTTTCTGAAGTAATGATCAAAAGGCAAACCTGTACCCAAACGAATTTTGAGGCCAGAAAAACCAGCAGCTATCAAGGTGTGCATAACCAATGCACAGTTAATTTCGCTATGTGCATATTGTTTACTGCGTATCGTTTCTGGGTCTCTAACATCCTCACCAACGGTGTAGTCAGATCCATTTACCGTGTAAACTCCAGATGCTCTTCCGTGAACATCAACATTTACTCGTCCCATTTGGGCTCTACTTGGAAGTAAAAAATTAACAAGTTGCTTTGTACCATCTACTTCAGCCCAATAGGCAATTTTGTTTTGAGCGTACCCATTATCGACGAAGACTTTATAGGTGCCATCCTCTTCTGGTAAAGGTGTTGGTGCATTTTTAAGTTCTTTAATTACCATTTGTAAATCTCCTTTGACGATTTGAATACCTGGTTATAAATCTTTGTTTTCCAGCAATAATAGCTCTGACTCTTTTTAGTCCTTGTATAGGAGTCATTTTGAATTTATCGATTGTCCCGATCACTAATACCCACATTAAACAGGCCAGTAGATACCATTTGGACTTGATAAAATATAAAAGTGGGAAAGGCACAACAGACAAGGCGTCCACTTGGATAGCTACTAAATTTAGTTTCGCTCGTTTCCCTGCTCGCCATAACCTATTTTCTCTCGCCACATTTGTAGTGATTTGCACTTTCTCAGACATTATTTATTCCTATACATTTTCATTTCATCCTCTGAAATGAAGCCTCTTTCAAAATGAGACTTGGCCTGATTCCTTATTTCTTGAATATCTCTTTCATCTCCAAACTGTCTTGTCAGCTTTTCAAATGAATTAATCTCGATGAGACCTGTCCTAAACTTATCTCTCAAATCTTCAATAAAAGGTAATCCCTTTTTTGATATCATCTTTGACATTACACTCTTAAGCTTTGAGTAGTCAGAACTAACTTCTGAATAAATTTTGTCTCGGATTGATTCATCGAAAATGAGGGAGGAAAAAACCCCAACTCTGTTTTTTCCATCTGACGTCTTAACTAGCCTTTGATTCAAAATCCCCACAGTTGTCTCAACAATATCAGCAGTAACTTTCGCTTTTTCGTCATGCTTGAACATATCGACGAATCTTGGGAGGGTCATCTCACAACTATTTGCATGTAACGTTGTACCAACAAGGTGTCCGGAGTTAGCTATGCGTAATAATTCCCGTCCAACTTCAGTACCTCTTACTTCCGAGAAAAAGACTATGTCAGGCGATCTTCTTAATAAGTTATGGGTTGCTTTTTCGTACGTTGAGAGATGGAATGGCACTTCGGACTGCACTACATTGGCTTTTCTATCTTTAATTTTCTTTAAATCAAACTCGATAGGATCTTCAAAAGTGACTATACGCTCTGACTTGTTCTTAATACGCTCTGTAAGTACTGAAGCAAAGCTTGTAGACTTTCCTGATCCCGTAGGCCCGGTAACATAAATCACCCCGTAGCTAGAATTGAATGCCTGTACGAAATCCGCAGGTAAAGATAGCTGTGCTGGAGGGGGTGCTTCATCGGGAAATGGCCTAAATATTATCTCAATCCCCCGATCATTACGTTCTCCTTGAACACCGGTTGCTGTAACTCGGTACCTATAAGAAGTCTCGTCTTTAGCAAGTACTTCGAATGGAAACTTAATATACTCACCGGTAACCAATGTGTCCGGTCCACTTTGCTGGTAAAAGCTCTGTAGAACCTCCCTCACCTCAGCTTGTGATATATTTCTCTCTGATAGTTGCTCCATTACACCGAGCCGTTTAACCCAGAGGGGACTATCTGATTCAATAACAACATCATTAACTTTATTATTGCTTGCCCACTCAAGCAGTTTCTCAACGAATTCGCCGTCGATTCTTTTTGGAACCTGAATCACTCTTCCTCCGACACAAAGATAGGCGTCCAATTTTCCAGAGATTTAAAAGTAGTCTTTTGATCAATCGTGAAAATGACATCATCACCGTATAAAGTTCTTCCATCTGCGCTAACTACAACACCCATTTCAGTGGTTTTTATTGTCGGCATTCTCAGTACATTTGAAATTTCAGACTCAATGAAATTGTAGTGATTTTCTAAATCTACTATTAGGCGGTTAAAGCCTTCCTCTAAAATCACTTCTGCTTGCGAACGGCCTAACTCCCATCCACGTTTAAATTCATAATTGAAAACAAGGTCTTCTTGTGAAGACCGTGTCCGTCCGGTAATCCCCACATTCAATTCATAAGTTAGCTCCGGCATGGTGCTCTCTTTGCAAAGGAGAATGACC
>NZ_JANHZQ010000093.1:0-4503 GCF_041414725.1 Alteromonas sp. DY56-G5
GAACACTCCGAATTTCACTATGCCTATTAGATCAAAGCCCCAGACTTTCGTCTAGGGCTTTTTCAACAGTCTGAGCCCCGCTTGGAAGCGGGGCTTTTTATAACTGATACTTTACGCTGTTAAGAGCGCAAGGCGCTTAACGCTTCAGTCTTTGGCTTATGCAAAGTTGCTGCTTGCGAATTCCCAGTTAACCAGCGCCCAGAAATTTTCTAGGTACTTAGGACGCGCATTGCGGTAGTCGATGTAGTAAGCGTGTTCCCAAAGGTCAACAGTAAGCACTGGCGTAAGGTCGTCGCCAGAAATAGGCGTTTGCGCGTTGCTTGTGTTAACGATATCTAGGCTGCCGTCTGCAGTTTTAACTAACCACGTCCAGCTTGAACCGAAGTTGTTAACCGCTTTATCGTTAAATGCTGCTTGGAAGTCTGCAAATGAGCCCCATTTCGCGTTGATAGCTTCTGCTAGCGCGCCTGTTGGCTCACCGCCGCCATTCGGGCTTAGACAGTGCCAGTAGAACGTGTGGTTCCATACCTGCGCTGCGTTATTGAAAACACCGCCATCAGAAGATTTGATGATTTCTTCTAGGCTTTTGTTTTCCATGTCAGTACCTTCAACTAGGCCGTTAAGCTTAGTTACATAAGTAGCGTGGTGCTTGCCATAGTGGTACTCAAGCGTTTCAGCAGAAATATGCGGTTCTAGTGCATTTTGTTCGTATGGTAATGCTGGTAATTCAAAAGCCATGACGGTCTCCATGTTGGTTTAGTATTGTAGTCTAAAGCCCACTTATCTTCGCCTGTTCAATAAGTGCATATTAATTCTATGTTCAATATACTGCTTTAGACGCTAAAGCATATCCCAAATGTGGGGATAAAGTCCTATAACTCAATGACAAAAATGTGAATTTTTTTTCAAAAGTTAAAATGTGACACTAATTTGTATTGCAATGTATGGGTAGATAACGATTCAGAGGTTGAAAAGATCAATTCAGCTATGGGTAATTAAACATAAAATTATGATACCCTTTCCCTTGATAAATCATTCATGCATTCCCATCTAACTGGGAATACACTTTTGTGCTCAGAGGAATCAAATGGATAATACTGAAAATCAATCAACGCTAGATAGAATCAAGCAGCAAATCGAAGAAAACCCAATTTTGTTGTATATGAAGGGTTCTCCTAAACTACCTAGCTGTGGCTTTTCTTCACAAGCATCGCAAGCGTTGATGTCATGTGGCGAACCATTTGCTTATGTAGATATTCTTCAAAACCCAGACATCCGCGCAGAACTACCAAAATATGCAAACTGGCCGACATTCCCGCAACTATGGGTTGAAGGTGAGCTTGTAGGCGGTTGCGATATCATTATTGAAATGTTCCAACAAAACGAGCTTCAACCGCTTATTAAAGAAACGGCTGCAAAGTACAAAGAAGCAGAGTAAATCTTGTTTCCATGTACAAAACTTTAGGTTTGTAAAAAACGATTTAAAAGCCGGCTTATAGTCGGCTTTTTTTATTAAAACCCGCCAAAAATCCCGCACTTTTATTCCCGTAAAAATTATATAGACAGGTCAGAAATTAAAATCCTCTACGGAGTGAAAAAATATTTTTATTTTGTCGAAAAAGGTTTGTTTTTTAATATCTTGCGTTCTATAAAAAACACCATCTGACCGCAAATGAGTCAGTGTTGAAGGTAAAAAATAACAACTACTCTGAGCATTTTTTTAATGTGTTTAAAACGCTGAAGGTGTCTTAGAGAAACTCCGGGAAACCACCATGAATACAACCTTGTCTTTATTGACCAAAAACGTGCGTGGCGTATTAGCCGCATCAGCTGCGTTTTCAGTAATGGCCGCTGCACCTGTTTATGCGCAAGAAGCTGAAGAGAGTGCTAAGGCCGAAGATTTTGAACAAATTGCGGTAGTTGGTTCACGTGCAGCGCCTCGCTCGGTCGCTGACTCAGCGGTGCCAATTGATATTATATCTGACGAAGAGTTTAAGCAGCAGGGTGCCACTGATATGGTATCTATGATGCAGACTGTTGTTCCGTCTTTTAACGTAAACGACCAGCCGATCAACGATGCTTCAACGCTTGTTCGTCCTGCTAACCTTCGCGGTATGGCATCAGACCACACGCTTGTGCTTGTAAATGGTAAACGTCGTCACCGTTCTGCGGTTATCACTTTCCTTGGTGGTGGTCTTTCTGACGGTGCACAAGGTCCTGATATTTCTGTTATCCCAGCAGCGGCATTAAAGCAGGTGGAAGTACTTCGTGATGGTGCAGCAGCACAATACGGTTCTGATGCGATTGCGGGTGTAATTAACTTCGTACTTAACGATGCATCAGAAGGCGGTTCGTTTGAAGCCCGTTACGGCTCTTTCTACGAAGGCGACGGCGACATGATTCAGATGTCGGGTAACGTAGGCCTTCCTCTATCTGATAAAGGCTTTATTAACCTTTCAGCTGAATACCGTACTGCAGACGACACATCTCGAAGTGTACAGCGTGCAGACGCTGCTGCATTGATAGCGGCTGGGAACACTTTTGTAGCAGATCCTGCGCAAATTTGGGGCTCACCTGAAATCAAACACGACATCAAACTTTTCGCTAATGCAGGTATAGAGCTTTCAGCTACCTCAGAAGCTTACATGTTTGGTAACTACGCCGAGCGTGAAGTTGAAGGTGGTTTCTACTTCCGTAACCCACACAATCGTGGTGGTGTGAACGATGGTGGTACAAATGACGATGGCGAGCAACTACTGCTTGTTGGTGATTTAACCGGTGATATGTCAGGTAACTGTCCAACCGACATCGTAGTTGGTGATAACGTACTAGAGAACCCGCGTTATATTAACGAAGTTCAGAACAATCCTGACTGTTGGGCGTTCAACGAAATGCTGCCAGGTGGTTTCACACCTCGTTTCGGTGGTACGGTTACAGATATGTCACTTGTCTTTGGTACGAAAGGCGAACTTGACCACGATATCACGTATGACGTGAGCTTGAACCTTGGCCAAAACGAAGTTGACTTTGCTATTAGCAACACTATCAACCCGTCTTTAGGTCCAGAAACACCTACAGAATTTAGCCCAGGTCGCTATACGCAGTCTGAGCAAACCCTTGATATTGATTTCACTAAGCCGTTCGATGTTGGTTTATATGAACCACTATTCGTGGCAACTGGTTTCCAATATCGCAACGAAAGTTATGAGAGCTTTGCAGGTGATACTGCCTCTTATGAAATAGGTCCGCTGGCGACACAAGGCTTTGGCATTGGCTCAAATGGTTTCCCTGGCTTGGCGGCCAATAGCCAAGGTCGTGTGTCCCGCAACAACATCGCACTGTACATTGACGCAGAAGCGTATATCACTGAAAACTTCATGTTAGCCGGTGCGCTACGTTATGAAGACTTCTCTGATTTCGGTGACACAACGAAAGGTAAGATTGCTTTCCGTTGGCAAGCACTTGAGAACATCGCTTTCCGTGGTGCGTTCTCAACAGGCTTTAAAGCACCTACCCTTGGTCAAAGCAACGTGCGTAACGTAACTACCGCGTTTGGTACAGGTGGTGAACTTATTGACCGTGCAACACTGCCTCCGACAGATCCAGTGTCTCAACTTAAAGGTGGTGAGCAGTTAACGCCTGAAGAGTCAGAAAGTATCACGTTTGGTGTGGTAGCCGATTTCGATAATGGTCTATTCATTACCGCAGACTACTACAACATTGAACTGACTGACCGTATCAGTACTGCCTCTGGTATTGCGCTGACTGAAGAAGACATTGCCACGCTGCTTGAGCAAGGTATCAACGATGCGTCTAGCTTCTCTGAAATCAGCTTCTTCACTAACGACTTCGACACCACCACCGAAGGTGTAGACGTAGTAGCGAACTATTCGATGGATATGATGGGCGGTGAAACTAAGTTCTCACTTGCATATAACTGGACGTCTACAGAAGTTGACCGCGCGTCGGATAATATCTCTGATTTCCGTATTCGCATGCTAGAAGATAACCTTCCAGCGGTACGTTACAGTGCAACAGCTAACCACACTAATGGCGACTGGCGCTTCCTTGCGAGAATGAACTACTACGGTAGCATCTTCGAAGATCACCTAGACTCTGCATTGCCGATTGACAAAGTAGGTTCTGAAATTACGTTCGACTTTGAAGTGGCATATAACTTCACTGAAGAGTTCACAGTAACTGTTGGTGCTAAGAACGCGTTTGATGAATACCCTGACGAAAACAATACTGATGCAGGTGGTATCACCTACGCACAGATTGCCGGTTCAGCGTATCCGACAACATCACCAATTGGTATAAACGGTGGCTTCTACTACCTAAGAGGTGTTTACACTTTTTAATAGGTAAGCAATTACCTATAAACCAAACTTTCACTTAATGTTTCAAAGTTAAGGGGGCATTAGCCCCCTCAGATTGATGATAAACCCCTCTTTTTTCGGAGGGGTTTATTTTTTCTAGCAGCCGAAGGCTGCGATCGCGATA
>NZ_JANHZQ010000094.1:0-3926 GCF_041414725.1 Alteromonas sp. DY56-G5
AAGTTAACCCACGAAAATGCGGGGGCTAGCACTTTTACAGGGAGTCATTGTGTCTAGGCGTCATTTACTTACAGCATAAAAAAGTGGGTTTAACCATGACATTAAAGCATCAAGGCTGTTTCGCTAGGTTGTCTTTGCGGCTGGCTCTTGTTGCTGTATAAACGACTTTAGCAACGCGCTTTTCACCAGTATCGCAACGCCACCATTCTGCATCTCCAATTGTTTAAACTCGCTCTTTTATCCAGTATTGTCGTTAACATCTGGCATTTCGCACAGGGTTGTTTTATCTTAAATTCAATAATTTAAACACGCGATCTAATTGGCTAGTGGTAGCAGCAAAGCTGCGTACATTTCGGTGTACGCCTAACAAAACGCTGTTGGCACTCCCTTCGGTCGCTGGGACGCTAACACGGGGCCGCTTCGCGATTATAGCCCCATGTTAGCGCCCCAAAGCTTAGTGTTATATGACATGACATTGCACTTCGTAATTACACATTGGCTCTTGGAATTGGAGAGCGAACTTAATCTAATTAAATCCTCTGATATCAACGAAGAGGCAAACGCTAATCTATTTACATTTGCTATGTCCGCACTTACTTCTGTTCCACCGAGTACGGAACAAATCGAAGACTTCATTTCAAAATGCTTTCAAATTTATAGGGCAAAGAATAATGGCTTGGCCATGGTTTTCTATTGCTGGCTTGATGAACAAGCAGGCCAAATTAGAACAAGTGCAATATCAGCATCACATAATAAGTTGCCATTCAGATGTAACCTAAAATCCTGTTCTAGCAGTGAACTAGCGTTTAGTATTAAGGTAAATGAAAGTGGCTTGTTCAGTTGTGGTCAGCTCAATATATGGCAACATGTCATATAACAAAAAAATTATGTCGCCCGCAGGCGGGCTGGGACACAAACAGGCAGGCGGCTTCGCCATTATAGCCTGCCTGTTTGTGCCCCATATTTAGGTGTTATGTGTCAATTTAAAATTTAAGGAGTCAAGACAATGGAAGAGTCTGATATCAAAATGTATGTCAAAGCTAAACGAGGTCTCATCATAGGGAAAATTTGCTCATTGTTCTTTTTGGCGGCAGCTTTTTCTTTCCCGTTCTATGACCTTATCGGTGTCAAAGATAATGCGGCTTTCATTTTGCCTTCTATTTCAATGCTTATCTTTTTACAGGTCTGGTTTGGTTATACTGGCGTTTCTCAACATGACCTTATATCTATCATAGAAAGACAAATTGCTAAGGATCCAGAAGCAATCAAAAGGTTGTCCAAACATGACACATAACAAGCCAATTAACACACTCACTGCGTTCGCTGGGACGCATACACGTGGGGCGGCTTCGCCATTATGCCCCACATGTCTGCGCCCGTTATTGGAAAGTTAGTTGCCTAAGGGAATTTTGGCGATGATAGAAATATTAAAAGCGGAACCAATTCATGCTCTCGAAGTAAAAGACCTTTTAAAGCAATTAGGCTATGAAAGCCAAGAGCTAGAAATAATATCCGCCTTATCTCAACAGGACCGCAGTTCAGAGGTCTTTGTTGCTAAGAAAGAAAATCAAATAATTGCGCTCATGGCACTCATATACTTTTATTATTTTCCTCTACAACAATCGCTTTGCCGTATTACAGCCATCGTCGTAGATAAGAATTTGAGAAATGCCGGGGTTGGCAAAAAGCTTATTAATTTTGCAGCAACTCAAGCACAGTCTAAATCCTGCGCTCAATTAGAAGTCACAACATCTTTAGCTCGCAAAGCAACACAGGCATACTACGAACGTAATGGTTTTAAAAAAGCATCGTATCGGTATTATTTAGAGATCGGCAACTAACAAACAACTGTTGGCGCTCACTGCGTTCGCTGGGACACAAACACATGGGCTCCCTTCGCTTCGCTCGTTATTATAGCCCATGTATTTGTGCCCCAAAGTTGGGCGTTATGTTTCTCGAAAACTATGCGTAAAATTTTAGTTGGGATTTTATTATTAATAAGCTGGAATATTATGGCTTCTTACAGTTTGCATATTGAGCGTGATAACCAGATTTCTGTAAATGAATGGTTGGCGATTTGCGAAAGCGATTCGTCATTAACTGTGCAGCATGTTGCTAAAGCAATGAATCCGGAAACGGGTGAAACCATTGAAATCCAAACTCCAAATGGTTGCGTTTGGACTAGTCCAATTTTACGCAGAAAATATTATTTCACATTCTCAAATGGCAGCATTACTTTAGGTAGTGACAAGGCCCAAATAGGGAAAGCGAAAAAGTTAGCTAAATTACTTGGAGCCAGACTTGTAGGGGATGAGGGTGAGGAGTATTAGAAACATAACAACTCAATTAACTCGCTCACTGCGTTCGCTGGGACGCATACAAGTGGGGCGGCTTCGCCATTATGCCCCACGTGCCTGCGCCCGTTATTGAAAAGTTAGGTGCCAAGAGGGAAATATGGAACCATTGAAAATTTTAAGGCAGGCAACTGTACTTCTTGTTATTCAATTAACTCTTGGCTTCTTTGTTGATTTAGGCGTGAGTACCATTGGGTCAACTTCACAGTTAGACACTTATTACCTTGCTATTAGTTACTTAGCGTCATTTGTATTCTCAACGTTACTCTTGGCATTTTTTGCATCAAAACAGCACCAGAACGTAGCTATCCATATTTGTAGCATTTCATTGTCAGCTCTTGTTGCTGGACACTTTATTCTATTTCTTATAGCTAAAGTTGTTGTACCTGCGCAGTTGTTAATTCTGGACTTTGTATTCTCATTGCTAGTTGCTAGCATCGCAATTAGTGTTGGTAAGTTGATCAAAACAAGGAAGTATCAGCATGGCACCTAACAAAAAAATTAAGTCACTCACTTCGTTCGCTGGGACGCATACATGCGGGGCGGCTTCGCCATTATGCCCCACATGCCTGCGCCCCTTATTTAAAAGTTAGCTCTCTGGATATCACATGGAACGAATACCTGTTTACTTAGATAGTAATGTCATTATTGATATAGCAGATGGTCGTGAAAATGAGCTTCTTGGGTTACTTATGAGAAGTATCTATGAAGGGCCTTACTGTTACCCTTTTTCGGCAGAACAAATATCTGAGATTACAGATGATAAAAGGCAATCTCGAAATCAGTCTCGATTGATGCTTTTATCCGACGTAAGTAGAAATTTATACTTTGAACATAGCGTCAATAGCCTTCAGTTTCGAACAGAAGTAACTACTCAGGTATTTGAAACTATTAGTGATATCGCATCATCAAAAAACTGGGATGCTGACTTCGCGAATGTCATTTCTTATGAGCAGCAATTAGAGGCTCGTAACGCTTTTGGATTGACGACAGATGACCTAAATAATATGTCAGCTAAAGAAGCAATAAGCACAATAAACTCATCCCTTTCAAACTACGAATATGAGTTTCAAGGAAATCAAATTAGACCTCCTGGGTCACTTGAAGACATGATGGTTTATACAGAAGAGAATATGCGTGAACACTTCTCATCATTGTGGGAATCAATAGGGGCGAATATTGATTCTGAACTGAGAAATGGAAAAATTGTAAGTTTATTCTCTCTAATAGATACTTTTGGTTTTTGGAGTGATACAAAGAAAACATATAAAAAAGGCTCTCGATTAGCCGACAGTCGTCATGCTTTTAATGGCTCATATTTTAAGATTGTTGTATCAAGAGACAAAAGATTCCTGAAGAAGTCAGAAGCCGCGTATGATTACTTTGATATCGGTACTAGGTGTTTCAGTACAAATGATTTTAAGGACCACCTAATTGAAAAACTTTCAAAACAGAGCTAACAAAGCCTTGCTTGGGATAAACCCAAGAAGGCGGCGTTAGGCGTCATTTACTTACAGCATTAAAATGTGGGTTAAATTGTGACATTCCGGCATCAAGGCTGTTTCGCTAGGT